>NZ_JBOZDP010000005.1:0-106280 GCF_051265835.1 Actinotignum inguinis
CCGATTCGTACGGATCTGATCCGGATCCAAGCCAACGACACGCCGTCATTAGACCCACTTTTTGTCTATTAACCCGGGAGATGCACACACTTCAGCCTTTCCAACCTCCCTGCAGTGCATGGTCACGATACCGCGTGCGCAGCTCATCGCGATCTTGCCTCATCAACGCTTCGATAGCCTTCGCCAGCTTTGCGGCGTCGTAATGTTTCTTGAACAGCACCTTGGCATCGCGCTTGAACTGATTCGTACGGAAGACGCTAGTCAGCCTCATTGAGATCCGCCATCAGTTCAGCGACGCTACCAAACGAAGCGCCGGTGCGGGACTCAACTTCAGCTCTCGCCACGGCACTGGCCGAGTTCCGTTGAATGCGCCCACACAGTCGGGCAGCACACCTGCCGCCACTACCCAGCACTGACCGCAGACCCAGCCGGGCCAGATGTGAAACATAACGCACCTGGCCTGTAGATTTTGCTCTCGCCGGGGAACGCGGTAAACTCTTATCTGTCGCAAAACGAGGCGGGTTAATCGCTCGCCTCCTCAATTTTTTATTGAGGAGCTTGTGGTAGCCACCTCGTGACTGTGCGCTCGTAGCTCAGTGGATAGAGCATCTGACTACGGATCAGAAGGTCGGGGGTTCGAATCCCTTCGAGCGCGCGAAGCTCCTCCTCGGTGACCCAAATCCCGGTGGGGAGCAATTTCTTTTTCCGCGCTCAAGCCCGAAGCCCCAAGCCCGGCCGCAAAACCAACCTAACGTGAATGCTTCAGGAACGCCGGCAAATTGACCGGGTTGAAACTGAAAACTCCCGGATGGTTAATATCCGCTTCCCAGGTCTGCGCCTTACCCTCCACGGTCCAGCTAATAAGCGCGGTAGTGGCTTTGCGCTCCACATGAAAATCGATCACGCTCTCCCACGGGTACCGCCGGAAACGCTCGCCGTCCGCCCGCGAAATATTCGACAGCCCCGACTTCCCCTCCGGATTGATCACAATAAACTCGGCATCGGTCACCACCAGCACCCGGATCACCGCCGCGTCAATCGCATTCCACAGGTTCGACACCAGGAGCTTGCCAATTCCGCCCAAGAAACTTCTATACTTGCGCACCACCAGATAGTTCGCGCCAGCCTCGATGCCGTGCTCGCGAAGAAACGCGAGAATATCTTCTTCCGTCACGCCCCGAATAACGCCCATGACCGTGCACCCTTCTTGCGACTACCGCGATACCCGAGGCGACCCCTTTCCCCGCACCCTTGCGCGAAGTTTGTCACCTCAATAATTTGAGTTTATACCTTTTTACGACGACGCACACCCGCTTCACGCCCCCTTTTCGCACAGCACCGCCGATTCACACCCAGCCCTACCCAACCCCTCCCGGCGCCAACCATCCACCCAGCTCGCACCACTTGAACATTGTCCTACCAAGATCGCTTTAGCTAACACTAAATTTCATTTAGGGTTAGAAGCATAAGTAACCACAACTCTGGATAGGACATCATGGCAAAGATGCGCAAGCTCGCTGTCGGAACACTATCCGCCCTCACGGTCCTGGGATGCGGAATCGTAGCCCCGCTCGCCGTGGCGGACGTTCCCACAGCGGATAACCCCAGCCCGGCCATCGTTTCGGGCCTGGCGATCGGTGATGGCAGCCTCATCACCCCGCAAGATAAGAACGGTAAAGACGCAAAATTTAGCGTAGGCATGCAACTGCGCGCTGCCGACGGCTCGGCTTCCAACAATTTCCCGATGCCGGCCGACCCTCAGCAGGATCCGGGCAACCGCCTCGATTGCATGCGTAATAACCTCATTGACCTTACCAAGACCACCGAGCTCACCGCGCGCATCCAGGTGCGTAATAACACCACCTCTCCGCTTTACGGGCTCAATTACCAGGTGGGCTGGATGGATGGCAATGCTGCTTACGACACCTCCGGCGCCCCGGTCGCCGCTTCGGGTTTCGTTGTGAACGGCCCCAAGCTCAAAGAATTCTTCGCAAACTCGGACGTGTCCACCAAGGTGACCATCTGGCTCATCCTCAAGGACGGCACTCAAAAGACGCTCGCCATGATGACCGATGCGGACTGGAATAACGTCGCAACGGTGTGGCTCCGCGGCACTCTCCCGGCTTCTACCGGCCCGGATGATGTGATCACCCTGGACGTCCCGCTCAAGTTCAACCAGGACGTCTCCACAGTCAACGGTTTGATGCCAATCGCTTCGTTGCAGAACCACAAATTGGTCCTGGCCGGAACTGATTACGGCGAAGATATGTCTAAGAAAGCCCAGGGATACAAGCGGATTATCCGCTTCCGCGGCTTCACCCCACTAACCGAGCTGGATAACGGCGCTGCTGCCAGCCAGCACGGCACCACCGGTAAGTTCGTGGCGGTGGAAAAATCCGATGCCGCTAATTACAGCGACCTCTCCGGCCCCTTCACCCAGGTTCCCCTCGCCGTGCAGCAGGCCATGCCCACGGTGAAGCACCGGGATGTGGATGCCGAGAAGAAGGTGCCCTTCGCTGACGGTTTCAACCTGCAGTACCAGGCCATCTACGCCAATGGGCTACGCTCGCAATGCGAGGGCTACGAGAGCATGATCTCGAATATTTCAACGGCCACGGTGAATTCCTACCAGATTGACCTCATGCCGATTCGGGATGCGATTCGCGATAAGGGCTACTCGGTCGGGGCAACCGCTGACCAGATTATGCCGGTCTACACCTACGGAATGTCCGCCCAGCAGCCCAGTTTCGTGGATGCCCAGGGCAATCCCATCGCGATGAACGAAGGCGCTTATGCCCCGCTCGCCGCGGAGCTCTCCAGCGCACATGTGCGCCTGGTCAAGGTTGTGGAGGCCAACGATGTCACGATTCCGCAGTACAGTGCTTACAATTCCCGCGCCCAGCTGAGCACGATCCGCGGCCTTGCGGAGCAGGCGGCGCAGGCGGGCAACCTCGACCTGGCCACCCTCACGAGCGACCGCGATCCGCAGGCGCTCACCGATGCGAAGCAGGTCATCACCTACTCCACCGCGAATTACGATGCCCCGGACGGAACCGGCATTCCCACCCGCGTGATTATCGACGCGTCCCAGGTGGATACCGCCACGCCCGGCGTCTACCCGGTCACTTACAAGCGCGCCGTGAAAACGCAGGACGCCGCGGGTACCTGGGTGGAAGATATTGTGTCCACGACGGCGCAGGTCACCGTCACCGCGGTGAACGCTGCTTACCAGCCGGCCTCCGCCGCGCGCGAGAATCTGGATCCGGTCACCGTGAACGTGCCCGCTCCGAGTTTCACGGATGCGAACGGCGCTGCGGTCACGCCCGCGCTCAGCGTGAACGGTGCTTACGCGCTCAATGACGGCGCGACCCTGCCGAAGGGCTGGGATGTTGTGGTTAATCCGAACGACGGCGCACTTACCGTGACAATGGGTAAGGACGCTGCCACCGGAACTCACGAGCTGCCGATCAAGGTGACTTTTGCCGATGGGAGCAGCACCGTTCTCAACGCGCAGGTGAGCTTCACCCAGAAGGCTGCGACGCTCACTCCGGGAACTCCGATCGCGCCGGAGCCCACGGTTGAACCTACTGTCGATCCAACGGTTAATCCAACCACCGAGCCGACGGTAGACCCGACTGTTACTCCGACTGTTGATCCAACGGTAGCGCCCACAACCGCTCCGACCACCGAACCGACCGTTGCTCCAACAGCCGCACCGGCGGCCCCGAGCACCGCGCCCGCGCCGGCCGAACCGGCGGCGCCGAGCAAGCCGGCCCGCGTCGTCAAGAAGAAGCTACCCGCTACCGGCGCGGAGAGTGCCTGGCTGCTGGCTGGCGCTCTCGCCTTGGTAGGAACCGGTCTGCTGGCACGGCGCCGGCATAGCTAAGTAACGCCCAGCCGAGCGCAGCACAGCTAAGTACAGCGCCTGACTGAGTACAGCGCCCAGCTGAGCAGCGCATAGCCAGCTACAAACAGGTGTGGCCCGGAACCTTCGCGGTTCTGGGCCACACCTGTTGAGCAACACTTTTGACCAGGCAACATCCCTTGGCGGGCAAGGCCGCTGCCAGCTAGCTGCGCCGTCGTACTAGATAGAAACCGCGGCGCGGGTGCGCGCGCCCTCGAGTTTGCCGCGCAAACCGTGCGGGGAAATCAACCAGACCACCAGGAACATAATGCCCTGGGCCGTGACCACCGCGGCGCCGGAGGGCAGGTCGAGCCAGTAGGAAACGTATAGGCCCACCAGCGCGCACACTGCCGCGAAGACCGGCGCGAAAATCAGCATGACGCGGAAGCGGTTGGTGACCAGGTACGCCGTGGCGCCCGGCACGATCACCAGCGCGATAATGAGGATCGCGCCCACCGCCTGCATGGCCGTCACCACCGTGAGCGCCAGGCAGAACAGCAGAATCGCCCCGAGGCTGCGGGCGCGGATACCGATGGCTTGCAGGTGGGTGGGGTCGAAAGCGTAGGCGGTCAGGTCGCGGCGCTTGAAGAGCAAAATCGCGAGCGCGAGCGGGGCCAGGATCACCACCTGGATCATATCCGCGCGCGTGACGCCCAGCAGGTCGCCGAAGATCACGTGGTTGAGGTCCACATTGGAAGGATTGAGTTTGATGAGGATCAAACCGATCGCGAAGAATAAAGTAAACACTGCTCCCATGGAGGCGTCTTCTTTGACTCGCGAGGTGGAGCGCAGCAGGAAAATGAGCGCCACCGCGATGAGGGCGGCGATGACCGCGCCCAGGGAGAAGGGCATTCCCAGCACGTAAGCGATGACCACGCCGGGCAGAATCGCGTGCGAGAGGGCGTCGCCCATAAGCGACCACCCAATGAGGACCAGCCAGCAACTAATGACCGCGCACACAATTGCCGCGGTGAGGGTGACCGTGGCTCCGCGCACCATAAAGGGGTGCGTCCACATTTCAACGAAAAGTTCGTACCACACTAGCGATTCTCCTTTGCCTTGCGCAGCTGCGTGGCCGGGTTTGTGGCCGGGTTTGTGGCCGAGTCTGAGGCCGAAGCTGTTGCCGGATCCGCGGCCGGGTCTGTGGCCGAAGCGGTTGCCGGATCCGCGGCCGGGTTTGCGCCCGGCTCCGGTTCGCCGTGATCGGGGACGACGCCGAAAGCCTGCATGAGGTGCTCGGGCTTCATGGCCTCGGCCACCGGACCGTGGAAAATGACACGGCGGTTGAGGAGGAGCACTTCGGAGCACAGCTGGGGCAGGCCGGCCAGGTCGTGGGTGGCGACCAGGATGGTTACCCCGGAGGCCGCCAGTTTCTGGAGCAGCGCAATAATCATGGTTTCCGAGGGTTTATCCACCCCGGCGAAGGGTTCGTCCAGGAGCATGAGCTGGGCGCCCTGCGCGATGGCGCGCGCAATAAACACGCGTTTGCGCTGCCCGCCGGAGAGCGAGCCGATCTGGCGCTCCGCGTAGGGAGTCATTTCCACCATGTCGAGGGCGTGGCGCACGGCCTCACGGTCCTCGGCCCGCGCGCGGCGGGTGGGGCCCATAAAGCCATAGCGGCCCATGGTCACCACTTCCTGCACGCTGACCGGGAATGCCCAGTCCACGCCTTCGTTTTGGGGGACGTAGCCAACCAGGCCGGCTTTGCGGGCCCGCGCGCCGCTCTGGCCGAGGATCGTAATATCCCCGCCGTGACGCACCGATCCCATAATTGATTTCATGAGCGTTGATTTACCCGAGCCGTTTTGCCCCACGAGGGCGCAAATAACCCCCGGGGTCAGCCCGAAGCTCACCGAGGTGAGGGCCTGCACCGAGCCGTAGCGCGCGTGAACACCGTTCACCTCAAGAGCGTATTTCGGAGTTTCTGCTGGTGTTGCCACCGTTTCTCCGCCTTTCTGCGATTGTGCATGCTTGCGAACTGCATGTATGGCGAATACCGCCGCCGTGTTAGCAGCGTTCACCTGCAAGCAGTGTTTATATGCGAGCAGCGTTTACTTGCCGGCCGGTTTCGTGGGTTCTCCCGCGACTTCACCCGCTTTGCCGGTCAGCCCGCGGGTGATGAGATCGGCGTCGTACCGAAGCAAATCGAGGTAGGTGGGCACGGGGCCGTCCGCCTCGGAAAGCGAGTCGACGTACAGTAAGCCGGCCACCGGAACACCGGTGTCTTCGGCAACGGACGCCATTTTGTCGTCCACGGTGGATTCGCAGAACAGCGCCCGCACCCCGGAGGTGCGCACGAAATTCTCGAGGTCGGCCTTCGCCTTGGGGGTTTGCGCGCCTTCGGCATTGACCGCCCACAGGTACTTTTCTTGCAGGCCGTGATCGCGCGTGAGGTAGGAGAATGCGCCTTCGCAGCTCACCAGCGCGCGCTGGGATTCGGGAATGGTGGCCAGGGCCGCGTCCATATCGCTGGCGATGGCATCCAGTTGTTTCTTGTAATTTTCGCCGTTGGTGCGGTAATCCTCAGCGTGGGCGGGATCCACTTTCGCGAAAGCGGCGACCATATTATCCACGTACAGCTTGCCGTTCTTCGGGCTCATCCACGCGTGCGGATTCGGTTTGCCCTGGTAATCGCCTTCCGCGATGGCCACGGGTTCGATGCCGTCGGAAAGGTTAATGCGTTCCGCGGTGGAATTCTCCACGAATTTTTCGAACCAACGCTCCAGGCCCAGGCCGTTGTACAGGATAATATCCGCGCCTTCCGCGCGTTTAATATCGCCGGGCGAGGGCTGATAATCGTGAATTTCTTCGCCCGGGTTGGTGATCGAGGCGACCTCCATATGCTCGCCGGCAATATTGCTCGCCATATCGGCCAGCACCGTGAAGGTGGTGAGCACTTGCGGTTTCTCGCTTCCCGCGCTTTTTTCCGGCGACGACGCAGCTCCGCAGGCCCCCAGCAGGGCAAGCATGCTCGCCAGCAGCGCGGCCAGGCCGGCCCGGACCGCACCCCGTTGATATCCCATTCCCATCACCATCCCCTTTCTGGCTATACTGGGCGTTGGTGCCCTGTTCGGATGCACCTTGTAAGGAAGCCCAACGCTCGTAAGTAAGGGTACCCTTACTTTTTGGTGACGGAGCCTAATCCTACGCGATATCACCACCGCGCGCGAGGGTTTTATCCCGCAGCTGGGACTTTCTCCCCGAGTATTCGCCACATTTTTTACTTAATATGACATCGCCCACCGCGCCGCCCTGCGTGAACACCGCAGAGCCGAGCGTGAACATTACAGAGCCGTACGCGAACATTACAGAGCCCTGCGTGAACACCGCATTTTGCTGTCGGAGGCCCCGGGTAGACTTCCCCCATGGATGAGATGGACGCTATCGGTCGGGAAATTGACACCATCGCCGCTTCCCTCGGCGATATTCCGGAAGCCGAACCCGGCGAACCGGGCTACATCATTAATACCTGGGAACGCGTGGTGACCGCGTGCCGGGCGGGAATGCGCCCGGTGGCATCCACGGAGGGGCTGCGCCTGGCCGTAGCTATCGGGCACAACCTGAAAACTGTGGAACTTTCCCCGGCGCGCGATGGGGAGGGGCGTTCCTATCTCAATCTGCGTTGCTCGGTGGGCCGGGCGGATCTCATCGATGTCACCGGCCTGGCCGGCTGGGTTTTTGAGACTTTTTCTCTGGGTGATGTGCGTATTGTCGGGGAGGATGTGGTCCTGCACCTGGCGTTACGCATGGCCGGATTGCCTTTCTCGCGGCTCACCAGCATGGTGAAGTTCCTCGTCGTCGCCGCTATTGACGCTACCGCGGTGTTCGTGCGCGGTCTCGATAACGTTCCCCCCACGAAAGATGATCTTTTCGGGCCGGAGGCGGTGGCCGGCGCCGGGGATATTCTGGAGGATACGTTTTCCGCGCGCCCGGAAATGAATCCTTTTGTGGGCAATGCGCCCGGGGATGCCGATCAGTTCACGGATCCGGCCGGGGTGGATGCTCGTTTTGATGAGCTGCTGGGCACGGCCGGGGTGTATCGCTGGAACGGTTTGGTTTCCGCGCTCGCTCCGCTGCTCGGGCAGCGCGATGCGGCTCAGGCCGAATACGGTTTCGGGGCTACGCTCCGGGTGGATGGCTCTGAAGTTCCGGTGGTGATGCTGCGCAATACCCTGGTGAGCGGGGCGGATAGCGCGGCCGTGACCTTGCGGCTGGGCGATGCTAGCGCGGAGGCGGTGCGGGAGGCAGCCCGCCAGGCCGCGGCTCTTCCGCTTGGCGGGGTGGTAGTGCACGGCACGGATCTTTATTTCAGTCACGCTTTTGAAATTAGCGGGCAGCGGCCCGGGTGGATTGCCAGCCAAATTGAGGGCGCGGCGCGGTGTTCGCTACTGCTCGGCCGCGGGCAGTTCTAGCACGGCTTCTTGGAGCCGTTCCCACAGGTCCGCTTCGGCATCATAAGCTTCGGCAACGATGGATTCGGGGAAGTAGGCGGTATCGCGTTCCAGGCCCAGCAGGCAGGGGTAGAAACCGCCGCGCTGGCGGTAGGCCACCCAGGCGAGGGGTGCGTGGGCCACCAGCCGGTCCCCGATGAGCACCCCGAGCCCGGAGGCAAGGGCCTGCCGGGAGCGCTGGCCACGCAATTCGGGCAGCAGCGCGCATATATCGCGCAGGTTCTGAGGCAGTTCCCGCCCGCGCGGCACCAATTTCTTCGCTTCTTCGCGCGCTTCGTGTAAATAATTCTCATCCCCGGGGGCGAGCCAGCCGATGCTCCCTTCCGGGTAATAATCGGGATTATCGCATTCGCGCAGAGCCGGCAGCAGCGAAGCTTCCCAACCCAGGTAACGCCCGTTGGTGGCGGCGGCAATAAGCTCCAGGTAGGAACGCGAATCGGCGATGACCCCGTTATCCACCGAGGTGGCGGACCACAGGGTGAGCATCCAGGAATCTTTGGACCGCCCGAATTGGGACAGTTGCGATTGCTGAACCCAGCCATTGCGTTGCAGGCGGGTGCGGGCGGCCACCGCGGCCCGGCGCGAAGAAAAACGAAGCCGGTTGATCCACATGCGCGGGGCGGTCAGGCGCGCGGCCTCGGCGACCATAGCAAGCAGGGCCCGATCCAGGGCAGCAGCGTCCGCCTGGTTGTCACTCTCGGGGGCCAGATGTGCTCCATGCGCCATGGCTGCTGGTACCGTCCTTTGCTACTCGAGGGCCGCGGAAAAATCACGAGGATGCTCAGGGGGCCGTCCGCGGACAAGCGTGGACGGGATGATCTCTATTGTACGCGGCGCGCCCGGCCTGTGCCGCATTCTGCCGCCAACGTGGAATACTGGTGAGGTGGTATCACAGTTCACAACATGGGAGGACGCCGCCGCGGCCCTGCGCGATACTTATGCGGGCGCGCGGGCGGATGAGACTCCGGCTTTACGTTTTGTCACTCACGGGGTGCCGGTTACCGCCTGGCCCGGGCAGTCCACCCGGCGCGATAGCCGCGCCGTCGTTCATCTTGCGGCACCGGTGCTCACCGGCGCGGAGCTGCGTAAGTACGACGGCGCCGCCGCTTCCGCGGCGTCCAGCACGCACGCAGCATCTGAGCCAGGCACGCAAGTAGGCACGGAGCCCGCCGCCGAAACCGGCGCGCCACCCACTACGCAATCCGATGCACAATCTGATGCGCAATCTGACTCGGTGCTTTCCCGCAATGCGGCGGCGGTGCTGGAGCATTTCGGTATTGACCCGACGGGCCCGGATCTGATTGCGGTGTTGCGGGCCGCGGATGCGCTGCCGATTGGCGGGATTCGCCTGCTGGGCGGGCGTGCGCATATTCATTACGCGGTGGGGCTGCCGGTTCCGGCCGCGCAGTTGGCGGCCTGCGCGGCTTTGGTGGCGGCGCAGGCCCGGGCGATGAGCGGCGCGGATGCCTCGCATGCGCACGATGTGAATGCGTCATCTCCGGCCGGCGCGGATGCGCTTTCGGACGCTACCCGGGAGGGGGAGGCTGATGTCTAGGAAGTCCGGGCGCGAGGCGTCCAATTCTCGTGATGTGACGACGGCGGCGGGCCTGTATGAGGTGCTGGTGGCTGATTTTCATGCCCAGGCGCTGCCGGATGGGGTGCATTACCGTTTTGAGGTCGTATGGCGTTCGGAGTCGGATAAGCAGGAGATGATCGCGAGTTACGCGAATGTTCCCGGCTTGGGCGATGTGCTGTATGTGGCGGCGTCGCTGGTGGAGTCGCCGACGGAGGCCCGTACTCGCGATATTTTGGAGCGGATCGGCGAGTTTTTGGATGGTGATGCGGTGATGTCGGGTGGTCACCTCCAGTTGCGGATTTGTTTGCCGATGGCCGGGCTGACGATTGAGATGTTGCGGGCGCGCTTGCGTAATCTTGCCGGTGCTGCGACTTCTATTCGCCGGGATTTTGCCGACGACGACGAAACTGGCACCTTGACCTTCGGCTACTGAGGCATATCCCGGGGCGACCTGGGCGTACTTTAGCTGCGGGCCTTCACCTACCCGCCCGCGCGGGCGTGAGCAGTCTGCACGGCATTGTAGCGGTGCGGATTTAGCGGCTCTGACCCGTGCGGCGCGGGCAGGCGCGTTTGGTTGGGCTGGCGGTGGCACCGTTTTCTGGCCAGGGGTGGCGCGGGTAGCGCCCGCGCATTTCTGCCCTGACTTGGGCGTAGGGGCCGGCCCAGAAACTTTCGAGGTCGTCGGTGATGGCGACGGGCCGGGCGGCCGGGGAGAGTAGTTCGAGCGTGACGGGGATGCGCCCGCCAGCTAAGCGCGGGGTGCGAGCCCAGCCGAAGGCTTCTTGGACACGGAGGCGGACAGTGGGCCGGCCGCCTTCATAGTGGATGGTGCGTTGTTCTCCGGTGGGGATGGTGAGGCTGGCGGGAGCGAGTTCGTCCAGGTGGGTGGCTTCCGGCCAGGGCAGTAGCCGTTCAATATTTCCGGCCCCGAGGTTTCCCCAAGTGCCGCCCCGCGCGAGGGCGGCGAGTTCGGGGCCGGCGAGTTCCTCGATGCGCTGGCGTAGTGCGGTTTCGCTCATATCGGGCCAGGGGGCACCTAAGACGGTGTGGAGGAAGGCGAGGCGTTCGCGCAGGGCTTGGGCTCCGGCGGTGAATTCCAGCGGGAGGGTTCCGGAGCTGGCGGCGGTGCTCACCCACGCGGTGGCTGCTGCGCGCGGGAGGCGCTCTACATCCCGGCCGGCGAGTTCGATGGCTCCCAGGCGGGTGGTTTCCCGGGCCCGCAGGCGGCCTTTCCGATAGCTGATTGCGGTGCCGGTGGTGATGAGGCCGCGGCCGGCTTCGCGGGCGAGTTCTTCATCGGCGGGTACTGCGGCGCGGATAAGTGCATCCGCTCGGCCTTGGCTGGCGCTCACTTCTGCGACCGCGAGCCAGGGCGTTCCGAGGAGCGGGGAGCCTTGCGGGAGTATCGCTCCGCTGCCGTTGGCCAGGAGGTAGCGCCCCGAGGTGCTATCCACCGCGCGGGCCAGCAGATCCGGGTATGCCCAGGCGGTTACGAGGGCGAGGGCATCGTCACTGCGAGCCGCCCGGCTGGGTTTCCCGGAGCCAGCTGGGCCGGTTTTACCGGAACCTGCGGTATCGGTTTTCCCGCGGCTAGATGTGCCGCTACCGGATTGTCCGCTGCCACTCTGCTCGCTCTTACTCTTCTCACTACCGACTGCCGTGGCATCGCCCAGGGCGCGGCGGGCTAGTTTTTCGAGGCGCTGGGCTTGCCGAGCCCAAGCCGGCGAGACGGCGGTGGGCCACCGTGCCAGATCCGCCCCGGGGAGCCTAGGTGATTCCGCGAGCGCGGCAACGATCTGGGCGGCTGTGCTCGCCCCTAGCCGCGGGGTGGTTTCCAGCAGGCTACGCCCCAGCCGGGTGCTGACCGGGAGCGGGGCGAGGGTGCGGGCCAGGTCCGTACCCTGCCAGCCGCGCTCAGCGCCGGTACTCTCACCGGTGGCGGTGCTCCCGTGCGTCGCAGTTCCGAGCGTCCCATCATCGGCCGCATCATCCCCGGCGCCGTGTTCTGCCACCACGCAACCGAGGGCGGTGAGGGTGCGCATTCCGGCCGCCACGCCCGGCTGCGGGGGCGGGTCGAGGAGGGCGAGCCCGCGACCTTCCGGGGCACCCCATACCGCTGCTTGCAGCAGAAAATCAGTGAGATCCGCGGTGTAAATTTCCGGGGTGGAACGTTCGGCGAGGCGGGCCCAGGTGGCTTCGCTCATGACCCGATACACGGTTCCGGGGCCTAAACGCCCGGCGCGCCCGCCGCGTTGGATACCGGCGGCTTGGGATTCCAGCACCGTGACGAGCCCGCTGATGCCACTGGCGTAATCGGTGCGGGGTTCCCGGGAGAGCCCACTATCCACCACAATCCGCACCCCGGGCACGGTGAGGGAGGATTCCGCGATAGCGGTGGTCACAATAATGCTGCGGGTTCCGGTAACTTCCCGGAGTGCGGCATCCTGCTGGGCGCCTGTGAGGGAGCCGTGCAGGGGCGCCACCCGGGCAGGTAAGTGGCTGAGCAGGCCAACCACGTGCTCCACTTCCCGCACCCCGGGCAGGAAGACCAAAATATCGCCGAACTCCACCTCCCTAAAAGCACGTTCCACCACCCGGGCCACGTGCGCCAGGAATTCCCGGCGCACCCCGAGCGCGCCGTCCCGCGAAATTGTGCCCAAGGGTTCTTCCCCGCGCCCGGGTGGTGCGTAGCGCAGGGTGAGGGGATGAAGCACACCCGGAATATCCACGATCCGCGGGGTTTCCCCGGGCGCTGCGGCCCCCGCTTCCAGCAACGCCGCGGTGCGCTGGGATTCTACGGTGGCGGACATGGCCACCAGCAAAAGGTCCGGGCGGAAAGCGGCGCGGGCTTCCAGGGCGAGGGCGAGGGCCAGATCGGCATCAAGGTGACGTTCGTGCACTTCGTCGAAAATAAGAGCGCCGATACCGCGCAATTCCGGGTCGCTTTGCAGGCGGCGCACCGCGATACCGGGAGTGATCATTTCGATGCGGGTTTCCCGGCTCACCTGGGAATCCCCGCGCACGCTATAGCCGGCGCTGGCGCCTACCGGTTCCCCGAAGAGTTCGGCCAGGCGCCGAGCCGCTGCCCGAGCGGCCACCCGGCGCGGCTGAATCACAAGGACCCGCCCGGGCCGACTACCGCCCGCATCGGTTCCTCCACGCACGCCTTCCGCGAGCGCGCGGGCCACCAGCGGCGGAATGAGCGTGGTTTTCCCGGTTCCCGGCGGGGCGTTCACCACCGCGAGCGGCAGCGCGGCGCGCACCTCATCAAGGTGGGCTGCTACCGGCAGCGAGGGCGGGGCAGCGAGCAGGCGAGCGCAGGGATCCGAGGTCATGCGCCCATTCTCCCACGGGCCTCCGACACGATTTTCAGCCCGAACCGCAGCCTGCGCAAACGGCGCACCCCGCGCCTCAGCCCGCGCGCGAGGTTTCCGTCAGATAGGCCAGCACCGCCCGCACCCGGCGGTTTTCTTCCCCGGGCTGCATCCCCAGCTTGAGGAAAATATTTGCCACGTGTTTGGAGACGGTTGCCCCGGTGAGGTAGAGCTCGGCGGCGATTGCTGAATTGGCATATCCACGCGCCATGAGCTCCAGGATTTCACGTTCGCGGGAGGTGAGCTCCGTGAGAAGTGACGGCGTCGTCGCCATTAATTGGGCCGCAACATCCGGATCCACGACCACGCCGCCCACCCCCACAATTTCCAGGGACCGCACGAAATCCGCCACCCGCGCCACGCGATCTTTGAGCAAATACCCCAGGCCACCGGGCGCGTCATCCTCGTTCCCGGAAGCATGCGTGACCGCGGCGCCGTTCCCACCGGTCCCCGCCGCCGGGTGGAAAAGTTCGCGCGCGTAGGCCGGCGCCACGTATTGGGAAAGCACCATAATGCCCAGGGCCGGGAATTCGCGGCGCAGGTCCACGGCGGCGCGCAGGCCGTCGTCGCTCATGGTGGGTGGCATGCGCACGTCGGTAATGACCAGGTCGGGGGCCTCCCCGCGAGCGGCGGCCGCGCGCACCGTCTCGCTCAGCTCCGGCGCCGTGGCGGCGGTGGCCACAATGGTGTGCCCGCGCCGCTCCAGCAGCCCGCACAGCCCCTCGCGAAATAGCGCGGAATCATCAGCAACGACCAGACGCATCCGTCCCCTCCGTTCTCGTATTTTCGGTTTCCGGCACAACGTCCGGCGCCGCGACCGTCGCGGGCACGTCCGTAGCCCGCGCCACCCCGGCCCCGCTCCCCCACTCGCCGCGGTGGAGCAGCAGCGGGATGCGCGCGCGAATTTCCGTGGGCCCGCCCACCGGGCTGGAAATGCGCAGGCTGCCGCCGAAAGCCGCGAGCCGCTCGCCGATCCCGCGCAGGCCGCTGCCCGGGATGACCCCGCCCGGGCCAGTGTCAGTGATGCTGAGATGGAGGTCGTCGTCGGCAATAAGCAGCACGGTCGCGGTGGCGGCGGGCGCGTGTTTCGCCACGTTCGTCAGCGCTTCGGCCACCGTGAAATACGCGGCGGCGATCACGCCTTCGGGGATTTCGGGCAGCGGGCGCGGCACCCGCAGGGTGGCGGGCACTGGCGCGGAGACCACCAGGTCGCGCACCGCCGCCTCCAGCCCCAGGTCAGAGAGCACTTTCGGATGGATACCGGCCACGGTGCGCCGCAGCGAGGTAAGGGCCAGTTCCGCGCGGTCCTGCGCGGACGCCATGCGTTCACGCGCGGCCGCCAGATCCGCCGAGCTCACCGCGCCGTTCGCGTCGCCTTCCAGCAGAAACGCCGCCTCACCCACATCCATCGAGGTCGCGACCAGGTACTGCTGGGCGCCGTCGTGCAGATCGCGTTCGATGCGGCGCCGTTCGATTTCAAAAGCCGCGGCAATGGAGCGTTGCGCGTGCACTACGTCGCGATGATCGGATGGTCGCGCCATCCAGGTCGACGACGCCGGGGCCACGTCCGCGAGCGCCCTCCCGTTCCCGCGCCACACTATCCACCCGGCCCCACCCAGGGCCAGCAGTCCGGCCAGCCCGATAATGATTGGAATCGGGCTGAATCCGCCGAGCAGGGAGAGCCCCGCCACCGCCACGGATATCAGGGCGATGGTACCGAGCCCGCCCGCAAGCACTCCGCGCATCGTGGCGCGGCGGAGTTGTTCGGCCACCACTCGGGTGTTATCCATGTGCATGGCGCTCTGCGTTGTCATATCGCCATGGTAGCCGGGGCGGGCCGGCCGTCACGCGCAAATCCGGGAATGGTAGACCTAGCTCTACCATAAGTGTGGAGTACGAGCCCTGCCGCCGCCGGCCAATCGGAAGTTGACTAGAGCCATGAACACAGCACAGAATCTCGCCCCGGATCTGGTGGCGAATAATCTCACGAAGAATTTTGGGAACGTGGCGGCGCTGCGCCAGGTCTCGCTACGTATTCCGGGCGGGCAGTCGGTGGCGATTATGGGACCTTCCGGTTCGGGTAAGTCCACGCTGCTGCACTGCCTAGCCGGGATTATCACGCCCACCACCGGCACGGTACTACTGGGCAATGAGCCGATTTCGGATATGTCCGACGGGCAGCGTTCGAAAATGCGCCTGGAGAATTTCGGTTTTGTTTTCCAGGATGGTCAGCTGGTTCCCGAGCTGCCGGCCCGCGAAAACGTGGCGGTGCCGCTGCTGCTCCAGGGTAGGCCCCGGCGGGAGGCGCTGGCCGCCGCGGATATGTGGCTGGCGCGCCTCGGGGTGGAACCCGAACGCCACCGCCGCCCGGGGGAGATGTCCGGCGGGCAGCTCCAGCGCGTGGCCATTGCGCGGGCCTTGGCGGGCCAGCCGGCGGTGGTTTTCGCTGATGAACCCACCGGTGCCCTCGATCAGGCCACCGGTCACGAGGTCACCCAGATCCTGACCACCGCCGCGAAAATGAGCGGGGCTACCCTGATTATTGTTACCCACGACCCGAACGTGGCCGCCTGGTGCGAACGCCTCGTGGAGATTCGCGACGGCGTTATTCACGCCGATTCGGCTAACGCTCCGGCGGCGGAACAGCCCAGTACGGCGCGCCCCGGCACGGCGCGCCCCGGCGCATCCCAGCCCGGCACCACCACCGCGAACGGGGGCGAGCTGCAATGAAAGTCCTCTCTTTCGCGCCCCGCCTCACGCTGGCGCGGCTGCGCGCTCGCACCGGGAACGCCTGGCTGGATATCCTCGCGGTCCTCAGTTTCACCCTGGCAGCCACCATGGCGCTCACCATCGCCGGCGGCATCTTCATGTTCTATAACTGGAATTTCCACCCGAGCCTGGCCATGGCTGCCCACCTCGAAGCCCTGAGCGAGACCATGGGCGCCGGCCTGACGGAAATGTACCTTGGCCTGGCGCTTTTCGCCGGGGCGCTCCTGGTTATCCCCATTTCTTCCCTGGCTTCCGGGGCCGCGCGGCTGGGCGCGCAGGATCGCTCCCAGCGCCTGGCTTCCCTGCGCCTGGTTGGCACCACCCGCAGCCAGACGATTGCGATCTCGCTGTGCGAAACGGTGGTGCAATGGCTGCTGGGCACCGCGCTGGGCACGGTGCTTTACCTGGTGACGCTGCCGGGCTGGCGCGCGCTGAGCTTCCTCGGGCTGCCCATTAATCCCGCTCAGATGCTGCTGCCGGTTCCCTTTATTGCCGCGGTTATTGCGCTGCTCTTCGTGGTGACCCTGGTATCAGCGCTCGGCGGGCTGATGCGGGTATCGATTTCACCCCTGGGGGTGGCGCGCCGCGAAACTCCGCGTGCGCTGCGGGCGTGGCGCCTGGGGGTGCTCGTCGTCGCCGGAATTATGTATGTGCTGGTGGCTAATGCGCGTGGCGGTTCCACGCCCATCGTGCAAATCGTCATGATGGCGGGCGTGCTGCTGGTCTTCCTGTTCGCGCTTTCGGTGGCGGCTTCCTTTATTATTCAGGCGCTGGCCTATCCGCTCACGCGTTCGCGCCGCGCGTCGCTGCTCATGGCGGCGCGGCGGATTCTCAACGATCCGCGCGCGGTGTGGCGCAGTGTCTCCACCCTCGCGCTGCTGTGTTTCATCGGTGGCTACACCTCCACGCTTCCCGAGCGCAGCGGTTCGGATTCGGTGGCGATTCGCTTGGTCTCCGCCGATATCGGCACAGGTGTGATGGTCACCCTCGGTTTCGGTTTCGCGGTGGTGGCGCTGTCCAGCCTCACGAATCACGCCTCCCTCGTTTTTGAATCGGCGCAGCAGACGCAGTCCTTGCGTTTCCTCGGTTTCCCCACAGCCGTTTTCACGCGGATTCGGATCCTGCAAACTTTTATTCCCCTGGTAGTAACGACGGCGCTGACCACCGCGCTCGGGGTCGGTATGTCTCTTATGACGAATTACTCGTGGGGTGCCCGCTTGGATACCGCTGCTTTCACGAAACTCGGGATCATTACGGTTCTTGGTTTGGCTATGTGCCTGGTGAGCATTTTGGTGGTCACACCGCTGGAAACTCGGGTGGTGCTGGCGCGCGGGCGCGCCAATGATTAGGGCGCTGGCAGGCGAATGACGCGGGCGGGCGGGTAAATCATAAGGGGCTGGCAAGTGAATCATATGGGGCTGAAACGCGAATAATTGAGAAACAATTCAGGAATTAAGCGTGGACGCCCCGGGTATAAAGACCCGCTGGTAGCCCGGGCTCGGTGGCAGAATGGATGATGTTCAGGTCACAATTCTCAGTGCGGAGGGCTCGCTTCGCGGGAAGGAAATTCCGATGTCAGAAATTCGTGCGGCTCAGCAGGAAACGCCGGCGGATGCGCCCCGCCCGCGCTGTCTCGTAGCTTTCTTCTCGCGTGCCGGCCTGAATTTCTGGGACGGCGAGGTGCGTAACCTCGAAATCGGGAACACCAAGGTGCTGGCGGAAAAAATCGCGGCGCGCCTGGGTGCGGATACTTTTGAGATTGTCCCCGCGCATCCCTATCCCGCGGATCCGAATGAGACGCACGCCCAGTCCACCCGCGAACTTGCGGAGGGCATTTACCCGGAGCTTGCGGCCCCGGCGCCCAGCGCGAGCGGGTACGACGTCGTGCTTGTCGGTTTCCCTGTGTGGTGCGAGCAGGTCCCCCCGGTGGTACAGACCTACCTGAAATCCTCCGGTCTCACGGATCAGCTGGTGCTGCCGTTCACCACCTGGTCTGGCTCGCCGAAGGTAGAAATCGAATCGACGTTCACGAATCTGGCCCCGGAGGCAACCACCGGCGTGCCCTTCTCCGTGCGCGGTGAGAATATCCACGAGGCAGCTACAGATAGCGCGCTGGAAGAATGGCTCGCCTCCGCGAATTTGATTTAGCGGATCCCGAGTTCGCGATCCTCCTCGAGATCATCGAGAAACAGTTCCTATTCCGGTTTCTGAGCTTTTTTCACCCGCTGAACATACCCCAAGGCATAGCAGGTCGCGAGGATAATCACCGCGAAACGCGTCCACGAGGAGTTGTTGATCGCCACTAAGGCGAGGCATACGCCCATATAGAGCCCGGCGTGCAAGACCTCGCCCCAGTTTTCCTTATACCGCCGGGAGAAACTCCACAGCGCGAGACCGCCAAGCGTCACAACTTCGGAGATGATTTCAAAATCAAAACGTCCGATGCGGTAAAAGTCGGCTGCGAAAAACGAGAAGAGCATGCCCCATATTAGCTCCGGGACAATTTTCGCCAAGGCCGGTACTGGATCCCACATAATTACCGGGAACCCTCCCTACAGCAAATCCGCGCGCAGCTGCGCTGCGCTGGCCGGGTGAAGCAAAGCCGGCGGAACATCGAAGAGGGTTACCGCCCCGCGTTCCCCACGCGCATGCATCCGCGCCACCGCGCGGGCGCAGGCCACCAGCACCGAACCGGTGAATTCCGGATTGGAATCCAGCGCGAGGTTGAAATGCAGGGCGTGCGAAGTCCCCGGCGAGGTAGTGCCGTGCCGAATCACATCGCCGCCGTGCGCCATCCCGGTGTGCTCCGCGGCGAACTCCTCCTCGGAGATCACGTGGACCTCAGTTTCGTATTCGGCAAAGTAATTCGGCATTGTCACGATGGCCTCGCGTACCGCCTCCGGATCCGCACCGCTCTCCAAGACCACGTAAACGATCCGGCGATGCTTATCGCCCGCGCTGAGCTGGCCTTCCGTTTGCCCGGCCAGGGCCGCGGCCCGCACCTGCTCCTTGGGAACGGTGTACTGCACCGCGTTTTTCACGCCCGGCACCCGCCGCACCGCATCCGAATGCCCCTGGGACAGCCCCGGACCCCAGAAAGTTTCCGAGTGCCCGGCCGGCAAAACCGCCTCGGCCAGCAACCGCTGGAGCGAAAACAGGCCCGGGTCCCAACCGGCGGAAATGAGAGCGAGGGTGCCGGCCGCGCGGGCGGCGTCGTCGACCTGTTCGAAATGCGCCGGAATCCGCGCGTGTGTATCAAAAGAATCCACCACGTTAAAACCGGAGGCGACCAACGGCGTTTGCGTGTCGAGGTCCGATTTTGAGCCGCCGCAGTTGATAACGACGTCGATTTTGCCGGCCCAGCGGGCGCGCAGCTGCGGATCGGTGAGTTCGGCGGCGGGGAATGCCGGGCCGGAGGCGGTCATCACGCCTTCGCGGCGGGTGAAAACCCCCACCAGCTCCAGGTCGGGGGCGAGGCTGAGGGCCTGTTCCACCCCGCGGCCCAGGTTGCCGTAGCCGTTGATCGCGATGCGCGCGTGTGTCATGCGTGTGGTTCTTTCTCGAGTTCGTCATCTGTATGCCCGGCGGACATAGCAAGAATAGTGTGGCGGGCAATCCGGCATACATCCTCGAGCGACGCGCCGGTTTCCACCTGGCGAAATGCGTCGGAAATGAGGGCGCGGCTGAAAGAGGTCCAAATATCGGGATTCGCGATGCCGGTATCTTTCCAGCACATTTTGAGGGCGTCAGTGAAGAAACCGTGGGCTTTATCCACGCCCATTTTGGTATGCGCCGTGGCCTTTTCCGAACCTTTCCCGCGTGCCGCACGCATGAGACCCATGAGCCATTTATGCGAGTCGCGCTGGCCGGACTGGCGGATGCACGCCACCACCAGCTGCGCGAGGCGTTCACGCGGTTCGGCATTCATATCCACCTGGCCCATCACCTTGGCGCGCCACCTGGGCACATTCCGTTCGAGCACCAGCAGCCGCAGGTCTTCAACCGACCCGACATAGCGGTAAATGGAGTTGCGCGCGATACCCGCAGCCGCAGCCACCGCCCCGGCCGAGAGCGGTTTGCCCGGCTCGTCTTTGAGAATCTTTTCCGCCGCATCCACGAGCCGGGCTATCATCATTTCCCGATGCTCGCGGACCGTTGGTGCAGAAATCTTTGGCATATCTCCTCCCAGCGTCGCCCCCTATTGTTGCGGACTCAATCGATGAGCGCAACGGTTTAACCACGCCCGGTTTTGCCCGCCCGTAGCGTTCGCGCCCTTGCCGCCAGCCCGAATGCCCCGCGCTCCCGCACACGCCCACCGGCTCGATGCGAAATCCGGCGCGAGGCGCTACACTTTGTCGGTACTGCTGAGGTGACCGAGAGAGGCGATCCGGCGTGGCTGATAAAAACGCGCGTAACTCCATCCCTACTACAGAAACCCCTTCCCCTTCCCCCCATATCCCCTCATTGCAGAGCATCGGATTTGATCGGGAAAAATACATTAAGCTCCAGTCCCAGAAAATTCGAGAGCGCCGCGAAAAGATCGGCGGGAAGCTCTACCTAGAGATGGGTGGCAAGCTTTTCGATGATTTCCACGCCTCGCGGGTGCTGCCCGGTTTCACCCCGGATAACAAAATTGCGATGCTGGCCGAATTGAAGGATGAGCTGGAGATTGTGGTTGCCGCTAACGCGCGCGATCTCAAGGCGAAGCACCGCGCCGACCTGGGCATTTCTTATGAGGATGAGGTGCTGCGCCTCGTGGATGTATTCCGCGAAGCCGGTTTCATGGTCAATTCCGTGGTGCTCACCCAATACGAGGAAGATAACCACGAGGCGCGCGATTTCCGCCGCCGTCTTATTAAATTGGGTCTCAATGTGGCGCGCCATCGCCGCATCCCGGGCTACCCCTCCAATACCGCGCTCATCGTTTCCGAGGACGGTTTCGGGAAGAACGAATACGTGGAAACGCAGCGCGATCTTATTGTGGTGACGGCGCCCGGCCCGGGTTCCGGCAAGCTCGCCACCTGCCTTTCGCAGCTGTACCACGATCACCAGCGTTCCATCACCTCCAATTACGCGAAGTTTGAGACCTTCCCGGTGTGGAATATTCCGCTGGATCACCCCGTGAACCTCGCTTACGAAGCGGCCACGGCCGATCTGGACGACGTCAATATGATCGACCCCTTCCACCTGGTCGCCTACGGCGTGCAAACAATTAATTACAATCGCGACGTCGAGGTGTTCCCGCTGCTCAGCCTGCTGCTGCGCGAACTTTCCGGGGAAACACCGTACAAATCCCCCACGGATATGGGCGTTAACATGGTGGGATATTGTATTTCCGACGACGACGTTTGCCGCGAAGCCGCCCGCCAGGAAGTTATTCGCCGGTATTACCGCGCGCTTGTTGATGAGAAGCGCAGCGAATCTGAGCCGGTATGTTCCGAACGCATCGCCCTCATTATGGCCAAGCTCGGGGTGACCGGCACCGACCGGCCGGTGGTGCCCCCGGCGCTGCGCAAGGCCGAGGCCACGGGTGGGCCGGCCGCCGCGCTCCAGCTGCCCGATGGCAGAATCGTGACCGGAAAAACTTCGGAACTGCTGGGCTGTTCCGCCGCTGTTTTGCTTAATGCGCTCAAGGTGCTGGCCGGGATTGATGATTCGGTGAAGCTGCTGGCCCCGGAGGCCATCGCCCCGATCCAGACCCTTAAAACGGAGCACCTGGGCTCGCGTAATCCGCGCCTGCACACCGATGAAGTGCTTATCGCGCTCTCGGTTTCCGCGGCCTCGGATCCCACCGCGGCGGCAGCGCTGAGCAAGCTGAAGGATCTGCAGAATTGCGATGTGCATACCACCACGATCCTCGGCTCCGTGGACGATGGTATTTTCCGTTCCCTGGGCGTGAATGTCACCAGCGAACCGCATTACCAGCGTAAAACGCTGTATCGGAAGTAGCCGAAAGGGCGAGTTGGCCCACGTGGCGCGGCGGGCAGCCCGGGTGTTTGTATTCCCGGGTAGCCCGGTGTGCCGCTGAGGAGAAGGCGCGGCGGCGCTAGCTGCGGTAATGCACCGTGAAGCTGGCGCCGTCACCCATATCTACCAGGTCCCCATCTTCCAGGCCGACCGCGTGATCAGGTTCGATGCGGCGCAGCGGGCCGTCCCCGTGCTTGAGGTAGGTGCCGTTATTGGAATGGCAATCCCGCAGGAATGCGCCGCTGGCCTCTACCAGAACTTCGCAGTGGGTGCGGGAGATTTCCTGGCGCGGGGAGGGAACCGGGAGGAGTTGGGTGGCTGCCGGATCGGAGCCCGCAGCCGCGGCATCGAGGAGCGGGCGGCGGCCCATAATAATATTTTTAAGAGCCGGGCTCACCCCGCCCAACAGCACCGTCTCCCCAAACGAGAAATGTAATTCGACCGCCGGGAGCGGGGCGGGAATGCCGGAGGAAGGATAGGGCTCGGTGGTGTGCACCGGGTAGGCTTCGGTGGCCGCGGCGTAGCTGGGAACCGGGGCGCTCTCCGCCACCGGTGCCGCTGGAGCAACCGGCGGTAGCGGTGCCGCCGGCGGAAGTGGCGGTGCCGGAGGCTCCGGCACCGCCGGGTGGGCAGCCGAAGCTTCTGGGCGATCAACGGGCAGGGAAGCCGGAGCCACCGGCTGCTCGGCGGACACCGCGAGCGCTGGAGCCGCGGGCCGGCTAACCGCCGCAGGCCGACCGCTGAGAACCGGGCTGAGGCTAATGCGAGCGCCTCCGGCGCGGGCCATACCGCGCTCTAATGGGAGGGCCGGGCCAGGTGCGGTAGCTGCGCCGTCGTTCCCACCGAAAGCCGCGCTTTCCGCACCCGCAGCACCCGCAGCGCCAACGTTCCCCACCGTCACCGTGGTGTCCTGGGTGGTGGCGGCTTCTTGCCAGGTGAGGGCGTTACTGCCGTCCGCGACCGCGCGGCCGGTGACATCCCGAACGATGAGACCGTGCGCGGCCACCCGCAGCAGCGGGCCGTCGGCGTAGAACAGCGCAAAATCCGCGCCCAGCGCGGACCACAGATGCGTGAGAAGAGTGGGGAAATCGTGACCGGCGCGCATCGCTTCCCACACCGCGGCCGGATCGGCAGGTAGGGCGGGCGTGAACACCGCCAGGCCGGGCACGCAGGCCAGCAGCCCATCTCCGGGATAAGAATAGGACGGCATGGCTCCTCCTCGACCTGGTTCCATGAGTCACATCTCTGCTTGCAAGGATACCGCGCCCGGCGAGCGGCCTGCGCCACTTTCTGCCAGAATAGAGGTATGTCGCTCATGAATTGGGCCCTCGAGGTCGCCACCGCTCATCCCGAACTCGCCGGCGCGCTGGTCAATGCCGACGGGCCGTGGCTGGATGTCCTGCTCCCGGACGGACGCACCTTCCGCTTCCGCCCCTTTGAGATGATCGATCCGGATGCTCCCGAAGACAGCCGGCGCGCACTTCTTAACCGCCTCATCACTATTGGCGTATCCGGGGCCACCACCCCGCAGGTCACCGAAGGTGCGGCCGGGTCCGCCCAGCCGGGGGCGGCGTCGTCGCCCCGAAACGGTGCGAACGCGGGCGGTGCGGCTACCGGAACGGGTGCGGCCGCGGGAAGCAGCGCGCCCGAGATGCCCGGTACCCCGCCGGGCCGCGGCCAGAAAAACCTGTCCTGGCGGGAAATCTTCGCGCAATTCTTCGGGACCATGGATCCGAGCGACCCGGGGTTTCCGCACCGCGATCCCGCGCTTGATGAGCTCGCGGAGGAGCAGGATGACGCCGAGGGGCCGATTATGCCGATTGTGCGCGCCGCGGATTATTTCACGCGCGTCAACCGGCGCGAGGATGATTCCTTTATCTACCTGCCGCTCACGGATTTCGTGGGCGTGGGGCTGGCGCGCGATACTCCGGATAACATCATTCCGCTGTATTTCTCGGACCTGGATCTCATTCCGGGAACGGATGATGTGGGTCCGCTATTCGGGCACGCCGTGGAATCGCTGCGCGGCCTGAATGCGCAATCGGGCTACGCGGCCCTGGAGCTGGTGGTCATGATGTACGCGGGCGCGCGGGTGCTGGCTTTTACCGAGCCGAATAATTACCAGAGTTCGTGGTTCGCGGATGTGGATCTGGTCCAGCAGGTGGCGTACTCGATCAGCAAGCAATACAACGGCGCGCTGCCGCTGTTCGTGCCGGCTTCGCGTTCGCGCCTCTTTGTGGTGCTGGCTGATGATCCGGAGCTTCCCGCGCTCTTCAACCGTTTGCTCCAGGACTACGATATCGACGACGCTATCTACCCGCTTCCCCACACCGTGGCCGCGGACGGCTGGATGGAATGGATTCCTATGCCGGATCACCCGGCCTACGCGCCGCTGGCGAATCTGCGCGCCACCTTCCGCGGGCGCATGTACGATCACCAGCAGGAATTCCTTTCGCGCTGGCCGGAGAAAATGGGCCACGTGGCGCTCTACGAAGTGCATGACCTGGACGAAGGCGCGGTGAGCCTCACGCAGTGGCGCCGCTCGGATCACTACGGGTCCATTCCGGCGGTCGCGGATTTCATTAACTATCTTGATGATGCGGATCCGGAAGCCGCCAATATCACCATTCGCCTGGACGTGGCCCGCGATGTGTGGCCCGAGGGCTTCCAGCCGCTCGAAAATGTGTGGCCGCCTCGCTACGAGGTGTCCGGATTCCCCGATCCGGAGACCTTCCAGAAGCTGAGCGAGGCGGCGCACCGCGCGTTCTAGGCGCGGGCGCTCGCGCGTGCGGCGCGGCGGACCGCGCGGGGCCGTTTACGTGTGCGCGCGGAACGTGCGTCACACTGAACGCGCCGCTCCCTTACGCGCCGCCCGCCATAAGCGCGCCCGCTACGCGCGCCCCCACTGCCCGCGGTAGAAGCGCCCGAGCGTTTCTTCTTTGCAGGCCGCGTAATCGCCGGATTCGATAGCCGCGCGAATGGTGTCCACGAGGTGCACGGTGAAGTACTCGTTGTGGATGGTGGCGAGCGTGGCCGCCAGCGCCTCCTTCGCCTTGAAGAGGTGATTGAGGTAGGCGCGCGAATAGTTCTGGCAGGTGTAGCACTCGCAGTCGGGCACCAGCGGCCCGAAGTCGGTGCGGAACTGGGCGCGGGTCACGTTGAAACGCCCGTCCGGGGAGTAGATCGCGGCATTGCGCGCCACCCGGGAGGGATTGACGCAATCGAAAGTATCCGCGCCAGCTTCGATAGCGGCAAAGAAATCATCCGGTTCGGAAATCCCGAGGAGGTGGCGGGCTTTCGTTTCGGGAAGTTCCTCGCTCACCCAGGCGCAGATGGTCCCGAGTTTCTCCTTTTCCAGGGCCCCGCCGATCCCGAAACCGTCGAATTCTTGCCCGTCCACGCACATGGAGCCGAGGTCCCGCGCGGCTTTCCGGCGCAGATCCTCGTATTGCGCGCCCTGGATCACGCCAAAGAGCTGCTGGTAGGGCTTGCCGGCGCGTTCGATGGTGAGGCGGCGGTGTTCGGCCAGGCAGCGCTCGGCCCAGCGGCGGGTGCGCTCCAGGCTTTTCTCCTGGTAGGCCCGGGAGTTGAGAAGGGTGGTGAGCTCGTCGAAAGCGAACATAATATCGGCACCGAGCTGGTGCTGAATCCCCATAGACACCTCCGGGGTGAACCGGTGGCGCGAGCCGTTGAGGTGGGAACGGAACCATACACCGTCGTCGTCCACATTCGCGAGGCGCTCTTTATCGCGCGCGAGTTCGGTATCCGCGCGCCCGGCGTTTTTCCCGGCGTACTCGTTGCTGAGCACCTTTTTGAAGCCGGAGCCGAGCGAGAGCACCTGGAACCCACCCGAATCCGTGTAGGTGGGCCCGTTCCAGTTCATGAAGGCGGATAGGCCGCCGGCGGCGTCCAGGATCTCCGGGCCGGGTTGCAGGTAGAGGTGGTAGGCGTTCGCGAGCACGGCCTGCGCGCCGATACCGCGCACCTGCTCGGGCGTAAGCGTTTTGACGGTCGCTTTCGTGCCGACGGGAATGAACGCCGGGGTCGCGATATCGCCGTGCGGGGTGTGAATCACGCCGGTGCGTCCCAGCGGCCGCCCGGTGAGGTCCCCCACGCGCGCGTCCAGGCGCGTCCCGATCGTAAATCCTGTTGTCACGCTCTCACCTTTCTGTTGGGTGCGGTTCTTGTGTGCGGCACGCGCGTTATGCCCGGGTGCCGTGCCGCGCGCTCGCGTTGTTTTTAGTACGACGACGCCGCCACCGGCCCGCTGCCTATCGTAAGCCTTCGTGGCGTTTGACCACACCAACCACGGCATAGGTCAGCGGGAGGAATACCACTTCGATGCCGACTTTATAGAGCCAGCCCACCAGGGAGAGGTTGACGATGGACCAGAATTCGACGTTGCCGGCTGCAATATCCGCGCCCCAGGCCACGAAGCAGAAAATGATGGTGTCCAGCAATTCGCCCACGATGGTGGAGGAAATGAGGCGCACCCACAAGGCGCGTTCCCCGAAGCGGCGCTTGATCCACACCAGCACGTAGGAGTTGGAGAGCTGGCCGAAGAGGAATCCGAAAACGGAGGCCGCTACGAAGCGCGGCACCACGCCGAGCACCGCTTCGAAAGCTTCCTGGTTGGCGTAATCCGGGGCGGGCGGGGCGATCTGCACCAGCCAGAAACAGCAGGAGGCCAGGATCTGCACCCCGAAAGCAAGGATGATCGTGCGGGAGGCGACTTTGAAACCGTAAACCTCCGAAAGAAGGTCACCGATGATGTAGGTGAGCGGGAAGAGCATCGCGCCGCCGTCGAAATAAAGATCAAGACCGCCGATATTCAGGGTGATGAGCTTCGTGGCACCGATATTGGAAATGAGGAGGAAGGAGACGAAGAAAACCGCCACGTACACGAAGAGGTGGGAACGGGCGACGTCGGCGAAGCGGGCGGTGGTGCCCGAGGTGGCGCCCGGGGTCGCGGCACCGGAGGTGTTCGGGGTGGCGGCGGTGCCGGTGGAGTTCGGGCTGACGTTATTCGGGGTGACCAGGCCGTCCGCGAGCGCGGGGGCAGGAGTGGTGGGGTGTGATTCGGGGTGCGTGCTGGCGCCGTGCGGCGCGGTGGACTGCGAGCTCATCGTGACCTTTCCATGCGTGTCGAGAAAATATGGTTATGGTGTCCGGCTCTGCCACCGCACGGACGGTCATGATTATAGCGGGATGCGCGCACATGGGCATGCGTCGTAGCTCAGTATGCGGGTCAGCTGCAAGAAACCGCATTATTCATCTTCCAACTGGAAGATTTCCCGATACCGTTTCAGGAATACATTCACATTGCTGGAATAGTTCGGGTACGCGAGTGGGAGGCGTTCCGGATTATCTGAATACACCAGCACCCCATCAGGAAGATTTGCCGCCGTATCCCTTGCACTACTGTTCTTTTCCTCGAGGTCGTTGTACGCCTCAAAGGCCTTGCGAGGATCATCCTCATCAAAATGTTGAACGGCGACTTCCTGTTTCTCACGCTCAAATACCAAGAGATATAAACCGGGGCCCTGGTGTCCTTCTGTCAACTGAACAACGTCATCGGTCACGAGTTCAAGATCATCCACAATGTCCTTACTAACGCTAGACTCCCGAAGCTTTTCCCGAATTTCCTCAATACTTTGGGGAACACCGTGATCAAGCAAAACGCCTTCGCTCAGTGCAAAACCGGCGGATACCAGCCGGAAAAACTCCAATCGCTTGACGCCGTTTTCCGATATCGCCCTTGGCGCAGGGTCTTTATAATTCTCGCCGTAAACATTGCTTGCCGCCTCAATGGCAGTCGCCCACGCGTGCTGAAGCTCTGTGCGGAGCTGAACTTCGACGCGGTAGCTCAGGCCCTTTTCTTTCCCCTCGTTCTGAGTAAGTACGTGGATAGAACGATATCCGCTCGGAGGTGCGTCAACGTAGACGTAGTCTTTTACTTTCCGAACCGAAATAGCATCGGTTATGAGCTCTCGCGCTGCGTTGAGCTCATTCATCCCAGGCAGAATGATGCGGCAGCCACCGATATCATCCATCGCCCCGGCATCGTAGTTTTTACCCGGACGCAGAATCTTGCTCTCGATGGACTCCATTCGTTTGAGACGGAATGTTGCGAGGGCACCGCTCAAAGATCGGCACACCATCCGCGCTGAATCAAATACTCCCCACGTTGGCTCAAGATGCTGCTTTCGCCATTGCTGGATAATCGCGCGCGCCGCTGCGGCCTCTTTCTCATCCTCCGAACCGAGGAGGTTGGAAGCCTTTTTCGCAGCGCTACGTGTCACCGGATCCATAGTGCTAACTTCCCCCATGTTCACTAGACTACAAGGTGGAAGGAGGGCACTCGAATGGCATCTATTACACATGTGGCCGGATATATTTTGCAGCGCTGCGGGGATATGACCACCATGAAAATGCAGAAGCTCGCTTTTTACAGTCAAGCTCACTGCCTCGCCACGCGCGGGTATCCTCTTTTCCCGGAGGATTTCCAGGCATGGCGAGGTGGCCCGGTTAGCCCCGCGCTCTTCAACCAGCACCGCGGAAAGTTCATTATCCGCAAGGGCGAACTTGATAGCACGATCACGGCCGATGAAGCGCAGATCGTGAACGAGGTCGTTGACCGCCTCGCTCAGCTCAGCGGCAATCAACTTTCGGCTCGCACCCATAGCGAGGACCCCTGGAAGAATATGCGGGAAGGGCTATCACCCATAGAAATTGGAGACCGCCTCATTTCCAAGGAGTCGTTGCAAAGCTACTACACTCAGCACCCCGTTCTCGGGTAATGCGGTCCCCTCGCCACGGAAGTGAGGGGATTTTTCTGCGATCTTTGGGAGATAGCGTCACTGCGCTAGAGGACCCATAGTGCTCAGGGGAAGAATATGAACGCCACTTGGCAAAGTGAATGCGGTGCGGCCACCGGTCACCACGGCGAGGAAATCCGGGGATTTCACCATACGGGCGTCACGCAGCCGGAGTAAATTGCGCTCCCCCGCGCTCACGGCGCGATCCGATTCGCCAAGTTTCACTTCGATGCCGGCCCAGTGGCCATCGCTGAACTCAAGCAGAATATCTACTTCCAGGCCGCTCTCATCACGGTAACCGAAACAGGTGGCGCCGATCTGCTCCGCGTAGGTGCGGATGTCCCGGACCGCCATCGATTCGAAAATCTGACCGAAATATTCGGGGTCATTCGCGAGCTCTTCCGGGGTTGCGCAAAGAGCCGCGAGTGCCAGGGAGGGATCGCAGAAATGCAGTTTCGCCTGCTTGCGGAGCCGGGTTTTTGAGCGCAAAGAGCCGCTCCAGGGCGGGAGTTCCTCCACGATGAAAATCCGGGTGAGCGCATCGAGGTAGCTTCGCACGCTTTGCGGGGAGAGTTCGCCGCCGTCCGCGGAAATATCTTGGGAGAGGGTGGTCGCCGCGGTTTCACTCGCGATATTGCGGGCGAGGGAGCGCAACAGGCGCCGCACCCGTTCCGGGTCGAAGCGGGCGTCCACCTGCGCGAGGTCCGCGTGGGCGATATTGTCCACGTAGTTCTGGACGAATCGGATAAAGGCAGGATTTTGCGAGGAGACAAGGAAGGGCCAGCCGCCTCGCACCGCTTCGGTAGCGAGTTCGGGGTAGCTGAGGGCCCCGGGTACGTAGCGCACGTTCGTGGTGGTGCGTAGCTCGGTCAGGGTGATGCGGTCTTCCCGCGGATATGCTTCGCCCAGGGCCATGGGGCGCATGCGCACTCGGGAAAGCCGGCCAGCGCCGGTGTGGCGGGTAATCGAATCGGCCGGGGTTGCCGAGCCCGATAAAATGAACTGGCCCGGGGTGCGCCGCGCATCGATTTCGTGGCGGATCTCGTTCCAGAGGATCGGGGCGAGCTGCCACTCATCAACGAGCCGGGGAACATCGCCTTCCAGAACTCCCTGGGGATTGAGTTCCGCGAGGCGCTGGTTGGATGCCTGGTCCACGCGGAATTCTGATTTGGCGTGGAATATGCCCGTTTCCGTTTTTCCGCAGCCGCGCGCACCTTCAATTACCACGCCACCCATGATTTCCAGGTCTTGTTGCAGCGTTGTATCAACCGCGCGCTGAATATAAGCCATGCTGTGAGACTAGCCGTTTCGCGTGCAATTGTCACTATTGCGGGAGTTTCGATATCACTTTTGCGGACTTATCGATATCACTCTTGCGGGTTTTTTGTTATCAGTCTTGCGGATTCATGGTTGCCATTTTTACAGCGTCGCAGCTATTGCTTTTACAGGGCCGGGCTTTTCCTCACAGCTCATAGCAGCCCAGCTCACGGACCCGCCGGCTATACTTTTCGGCAGGAGCTCGTGACATACCGGGCACAAGGAAAGATTGGATCAATGAGCGCTTTCGAACCGTACCCGCAACGGGGGCCGCAACAGAACCAGCAGTATCCATTTCCGGGGCAGCCGTATCAGGGGCCAGGGCAGCCGTACCCCACCGCTCCGGAGGCGTATCCCACAGCCCCGCCCGCCTATTACCAAGAGCCGCAATTCCGCACGGTCAATAAGATCGTTTACGTGCTCCTTGCTTTCTTCTTGGGAGGCTTCGGCGTCCACCGTTTCCTGCGCGGGCAGGTAGGTATCGGAATCTGCATGATTCTGTTTAACTGGCTCACTATCGGCATTTGGGCGCTGGTGGAGTTCATTATCGGCTGCGTGAAGCTCAGCAAGTACCCCGGTGACGACTTCATCTTCACCCAGAGCGGGGATTGGATTTACTAAGAAAGGGGTAGCTCGTGGACACGATTCGTCTCACCTTTGATACAGAGAATGACGTCATCACCTTGGAAACTCCACAGTCCACTTTCGAGGCCGATTTCCCGCCTCGCGATGGGCTTTATGCCAAAGAAACAGGTGTGAGCACGTCCGTCATGGTTTCCGCCATGATGCATGCGATGTCTCTTTATCCTCATGCCATCAACGGCAAAGACTCATGGTGGCGTCTTGACGTTCCTCCTGAGGATATCCTCGAATATGAAAATAAGAAGTCTGGGTGGGACGCAACATTTTCCTTAACGTTTGTAGGGAAAAATCCCTACAAAAAACTCGATGGGTGCATCTCACAGCCCTACCTGAACGAGGGCTCCGGAGATGTGAATGGGTACAGGGGAGTCCCCCTTAAAAACGAGTGGGATGATGAAGAAGAGTACCTCTGGAGCACAGATGAGGATACGTTTTTCCTTCCCGGCGATGAATTGGGGATAGTTATGAAACGGGGGCTCGAAAAAGGCTATGAGGCCAAAGATTATTGGATGGTTCGGCCCAGTACCGGGCCGGATAGCGGCCAGTGGAAGGCAGAGTTCCGCCTACCCACTATCTGGAAACGTCCCCCGTTGCCATCACTCGACTGGCGCTAATAATGCCGGAAACCATGAAAAGGAGGGGCTGCAGTACCCTCCTTTTGTTTTTCTAATTTAGTACACCAACCGCAGCGTGGGGGTCTCCCCGTCGCGGCCCTGGGCGATAGCAATGGACTCATCCGCAGCGGTGCCCAGAGTTTGCCCTGGCATGAGGGTTGCGCCGTCGGAAATAATATATCCGGCGGTGTTCGCGAGCAGTTCGTACACGGCCTCGCGCGGGCGGTGACTGTCCTTCACCTCGAGGTCGAGGTGCCCGAACAGCGGCAGGCCCACGGTGCGCCCGGACACTACCTCGCCGGCGCGCATCGGCACGTAAACCCACAGCAGGAACGGGTCTGCGGCGTCGATCCGATAACCGGTCACCACATCGGCGGGGTAGATGATGCCCAGCTCGGGGCGCGCCACGCCCACCGCGGCTTCCTCGCCCATGAGCGAGCGGATCACGGCCGTGTACACCCGGTGCAGCGTGTGCATGGAGGTACGACGACGCGCCGCGAACTCGTCGCTCACCGGGTCGGGCATGTCCTCCCCAGAGCGCGCCATATCGGAGAAAAACGTCATCATAATGTGGAAAGCGTGCGGCGGAGCGGCGCCCTCCAGCGCGGCCGGCCCGGAGACGGGCGTGAGCAACACCGTCACGCCACTGGCCAGAAAATTGAAGACCTGCCCGCCGGGGAGCTCATCCAGGTGGACATCGAGGGCCTGGCCGTCCACTTCCACGCGTTCCAGCGCCGCGCGCACGTCAATCGGCGCACTAAAAAGGGCGACGGCGCCCAGGTGGTCAGGGGCAACAGGATGAATAGCGGACACCGGAACTTGAGCCATGTGCCCTATCGTAGCGGCTTGGCCAAGGTGGGTGCGATGCGGAGGTTCTCCCCAGGGCTGACGCGGGTTTCCTTTTTGCGCGCGGGCCGGTGCGGCTTCACGAGAATATGGTCTTCCCTCCCCACGCGAGGCCCGCTACACTGGAAACGAAAGAAACGAAAAGGGGGTGTGACGTGACGACTGTTTCAGATGATCAAATAAACGCGCAAGCTAACCGGGAGACTATGGATCAGATCCGCGCCCTTCTTGAAAAATCAAATCGAGTCGAATTGTCCTTCGACGGTGTTACGGTGGAGGTTCCACCGCTGCTGCGCGCACAGATTTCGTTGGCTTTGCTTGAGGAGCCAGATGGGGATAGGCAAATCTCCACGCAGGAAGCTGCTGACCTCTTGAATATGACCCGCCCGACCGTTGTAAAGCTGTGCGAGGAAGGGGCAATACCTTTCCGGAAAATTACCACTCATCGCCGACTGCTACTTTCAGATGTTCTGAAGTACCGCGCAAAGCAGCGGCAGGTAGCAAGGGAAGCGCTCGATGAAATGGCGGATATTTCGTACGAATTAGGCCTTGACGACATTGATCCAGAAGTCATCATCCAGACAATCCGTGAAATCCGAGAGGAATCTAAATCAAATAATCAAACTAACGACAAGAGTTGATTGTGTTATATCCAATTTTCACAACTACTTGACGCTGGCAAATACCCGATAACCCCGCTCCAGATGGCGTAAATATTCAAGTAAGGAAAGATATTATGCGACGATTTTCAACAATTCTTGTTTCTTGTGCAGTAATTATCACTTCTCTGGCCGGATGCTCTTCCAACGAGGTCAAAGATGCGGCACCTACCCCCAGTAACAAAACTACAACTCAAATCAAAACACCATCCCCAACACCATCCCCCACGAAAACTACACCAAAACCAGTAAAGCACCACGTTGGTGACACTCTTAAAAATGGGGCAGTGAAGCTAACTTTGCTCGAAGTTTCTGAAACCGATCACCTCGAGATTGTCGATGGGATGAACAAAGCAGGAACTCGACAGCCAGACGCAGGTGGCAAGTTCTTCTTGGCCAAAGCAAAGGTAGAAAATGTCGGAAAGACATCTATGGATCTTACGTGCAGTCTTCCTGTCAAGATCAAAGCCTTCTCTGCAAAATCCCAAGAATTCGACCAGGTAGACGAATTATATAAGATTGCCGGCAATCCGGAGTGCAACGATCTTATGCAGCCTGGATTCGCTAAAGAGATTACCTACGCTTTTATGGTTCCGTCGGATGCCGAAATAATCGGAGTGTTTTTCACCGATCCGTGGGGTGATGAGCGAGATAATCCGGGAATTTTCACCCTCAACGATAACTACACTTTATCTTTTGGCTAAGCTGCATTAAACCGAAAGGTGCTCAATAAGGGTCATAGGCAGCCCACACCACGAGTTCCTCGGAGAGCACGTCTTCTTTCCAGAGCACCATGGAGATGTAGGGTTGGTTCACGCCCAGCAGGTCACTGAGCTCCTGCTGCGTCGCCTGATTTATGTCCAGCAGCGCTTGAAGCCGCTCGGCTCTCAGCCTGCCTTCGATCATTGGCCGCACCCTTCTTCTCCCTTGGCCGGACTACCGTTTGATTACCTCCATGGTAGTCGGCGCTCGACTCCCCAAAATTTCTGTCGCAAGCCCCCTCTAAGATAGGAACGTACCGCCCGAGCCGCAGCACCCGCGCCGCGCCCGGGCCCGTCCGCGAAAGGAGCCGGCCGTGGCCATCACTCTCCAGAGTATTGAGGAGAACGTCAAGAAACTCACCTCCCGTGCGCCCTTCACCCGCGATTTCTTCTTCAACCTCCTCCTCGCGTACGGCATCTCCAAATCCAGCGTCACCCGCCTGCGTTCCACCACCGCCAGCTCGCTCAACGTCGCGGCGAACCCGGATCGCGATATCGTGTGGAAAAACAAGATCTACCTGGCCGAAACCAGCCGCGACCTCATAGCCACCGCACAGGAAATGAAAACCAGCGAAGCCGCGCTGCGCTTCAATACCCGCTTCGTCATCGCCACGAATTACGAATCCCTCGCCGCAATTGACACCAAAACCGGCGATTCCCTCAGCATCCCCCTCGCCAAACTCGCCAGCGATTTCACCTTCTTCCTCCCCTGGGCGAATATGGAGAAACAGCACTTCTCCTCGGATACCCACGCGGACCGCCGCGCCGCCGAACACATGAGCAAGGTGTACGACGAACTCCTCGCCGCCAACCCCAACCTCTTCCACGAGGACAAATCTCCCCACAGCCTCAACATCTTCTTCACTCGCCTCCTCTTCTGCTTCTTCGCGGAGGATACCGGCATCTTCGCAAAAGGCCAGTTCACCAGCGCGGTCGGCTCGCACACTCAGCGCGACGGCTCCGACACCGCCGCATTCCTCACCGCACTTTTCTACGCGCTTGACACTCCCAACGCGGCCGATAAACCCGTCTACTTGCAGAGCTTCCCCTACGTCAACGGTCGCCTTTTCCGCATTAATAACGACGACGCCGCCTCTTTGACAGTTCCCCAATTCACCAAGCACGCGCGCGATTCGCTCCTGGAGCTCGGCACCCTGGATTGGTCGGAAATCAACCCGGATATTTTCGGCTCCATGTTCCAGGCGGTGGTAGATAAGGACCAGCGCGCCAACCTGGGCCAGCACTACACCTCGGTCCCCAATATCCTCAAAACAATCAAGCCGCTCTTCCTGGATGAACTCTGGAACGAATATGACAAAGCCTGCGAATCAGTACCGCGCCTCAAGAAACTCCTCACAAGAATTTCAAAAATCAAGCTTTTTGATCCAGCCAGCGGCAGCGGCAACTTTTTAGTTATCGCATATAAGGAATTACGGAAGCTCGAACACGCGATCCTGGACCGCATCGATTCCCTTTCCTCGGCGGGCCGCTGGGGCCTGCTCGGCATGGGCGAGGAAGAAAAGCTCGGCGCAGCCACCCTGGGCTTCGGTTCCTCGGTTATCAATATCGAGAATTTCTACGGCATCGAAATTGATGACATCTCCGTGGAGATGGCCACCCTATCCCTCTGGATCGCCAAGCACCAGATGAACCAGGAGTTCAAAGCCAAGTTCGGCCTGGATATCCCCCTCATTCCGCTCAAGGAAACCGGGCACATCGTGCACGGCAACGCCACCCGCCTCGACTGGAACGAGGTCTGCCCCAACAACGGCACCGACGAAATTTACCTAATCGGAAACCCACCTTATGTAGGATCCAGCATGCAGTCGACCAATCAGAAGGAGGATCTGGCCTTCTATTTCGGGAAGCGTGAGTACTCGAGAAATCTTGACTACATCTCGCTTTGGTTCCTCAAAGGCGCGGATTACATCCGAGACACGGCCGCTCAACTGGCTTTCGTGAGTACCAACTCCATTACCCAGGGTGATCACGTCGGTCTCCTCTTCCCCTTTGTTCTGACCGGGGGCATCGAAATTGGCTATGCCTACACGTCGTTCAAGTGGAGTAATAACGCCTCTCATAATGCCGGGGTGACCGTCATCGTTCTCAGCCTCCGGAATGCTTCGAATGCTCCCAAACGCCTATTTAGCGACGGGATTGAGAAACCGGTCAAGCATATTAATGCCTACCTCGCTGAAGGTGACGATGTCATTATTACTAAGCATCGGCAGCCACTCTCATCCGGATTTCCACCCATGGCATACGGCTCTAAACCAACTGATGGCGGGCATTTGATTCTCGAACCCGCGGACGTAGAAAAGCTCCTCACCAACTATCCTGAATCCGAAAAATTCATCAAGCACTATGTAGGAAGTGCCGAATATATCCGTGGAAACGACAGATTTTGTTTGTGGATAGATGACGATTGCGTCGCCGAGGCACAGCACATTCCCGCCATTGCGAAACGGCTCGAACGTGTCCGAGCTGAACGGCTGCGGAGCAAAGCTCCCAGCACAGTGGAATTTGCTGAGCAACCACACAGATTTAAGCAACGGTCCTATAAGCCCACGGATTCGATTATCGTTCCAAGGGTTTCTTCCGAACGGAGGGTGTACGCACCTATCGGGTACCTCGGTCCTGACACTGTCATTTCCGATAGTGCGTTCGCTATCTACGATGCTGAGCCGTGGTTGTTTGCCTTGCTGACCTCGAAGATGCACATGGCTTGGCTACGCGCTGTTGGCGGGAAGATGAAAACCGACTTCCGCTACTCGAATACCTTGGTCTATAACACTTTCCCCGTGCCAGAGTTGTCGGCGTCGTCGAAAGAAGAACTCACGAAACGTGCGCTACGCGTACTCGATGTACGCGAATACCACTGCGAAAAAACACTCGCGGAACTCTACGACGCGGACCTCATGCCGCGCAACCTCCGCGAAGCGCACGAAAAAATTGACGAAGCGGTCGATAGACTTTACAAGAGCACCCCGTTCGCATCCGATGAGGAACGCCTCGCGGTGCTGTTCGCGAAGTATCAGCAGATGATCGAAGCAGAAGGGAAATAGCCGTGGCCACCGAAAACGTTGTGGACGTGACCTATGCGCAAACCGGGAAATCGGTTGCCACCGATGAGCTCGGGATGCGGGAAATGCAGGCTCGTGCCTATGAACAGCGCGCCTCCCAGTACCTGCTCATCAAGGCGCCGCCCGCTTCCGGGAAATCGCGCGCGCTCATGTTTATTGCGCTTGATAAGCTCTTCAACCAGGGCCGGCGCAAGGTGATCGTGGCGGTACCCGAACGCTCCATCGGCGCGTCCTTCGCGCCCACCGACCTCACCACCTATGGCTTCTTCGCGGACTGGGACGTCAAACCCGCGAACAACCTGTGCACACCCGGCAGCAACGAATCGAAAGTCGCCGCATTCCTGCGTTTCCTCGAAGGGCCGGATGCTACGCTCGTCTGCACGCACGCCACCCTGCGTTTCGCCTTTGAGCAGGCCAAACCCGAGGATTTCAACGGCTGCGTGATCGCGATTGACGAATTCCATCACGTCTCCGCTGACCTGGATAACAACCGGCTCGGCTCCGTGCTGCACGCCATTATGGAGCAGTCCGACGCGCATATCATCGCCATGACCGGCTCCTATTTCCGCGGGGACTCCGTGCCCGTGCTTGACCCGAAAGACGAAGCGAAATTCACGCCCGTCACCTTCAACTATTACGACCAGCTCAACGGCTACCAGTACCTGAAAACGTTGGGGATCGGCCACCACTTCTACCAGGGCCGTTACACCGACGCCATCGCGGAAGTGCTGGACCTCGACAAGAAAACTATTCTGCATATCCCCTCCGTGAACTCCGGGGAATCCACCAAGGACAAGTACGAAGAAGTCGGGAAGATCCTCGATATTATTGGCGAAGTGCTTTCGCCCGAAGAAGTTGCGCAGGTAGAGCCACGTTTCCCCGGGGACGACTGCATGATCTTCGTGCGACGGCGCGATACCGGTGCCGTGCTGCGAGTCGCGGACCTCGTGGACGATAGTGATGAGAAAGCGCGCGCTAAGACCCTGGTGTATTTGACCGATGTGGCCGCGAAGAATCGCGACGCTGCTGACATCATCATCGCGCTCGGGATGGCGAAAGAAGGTTTCGACTGGCCTTTCGCGGAACACGCCCTCACGGTTGGTTACCGTGCCTCGCATACCGAACTCATCCAGATCATCGGGCGCGTCACCCGCGATAGTCCCGGGAAAAGCCACGCGCAATTCACGAACCTGCTAGCCGAACCGGATGCCACCCAAAACGAAGTGACACTCTCCGTCAATAACGTGCTGAAAGGCATCACCGCGGCGCTGCTCATGGAGCAAGTGCTTGCCCCGAATTACAACTTCCGGGCCAAGCGCAACACGGACGAAACCCCGGATCCCGGCACCCTGGAAGTCAAGGGCCTGGTGGAACCGTCTACCAAGCGCGCCAAGGAGATTATCGCCACCGGTATCGATGACCTGAAGGCCAATATTTTGCAAGATGACCAGGTAGCGCGGGCCGCGGCCGGAGCTGCGGAACCCGAAATCATTAACAAGGTTCTTATCCCGCGCATCATTCGCCAGACCTACCCGGACATCACTGAGAAAGAAGTCGAGCAAATCCGCCAGCATGTGGTGGTCTCCTCCGTGATCAAATCTGGCGAAGTGCGGACCGTGGGCGACCGGCGCTTCGTAGAAGCGGGGAACAAGTTCGTGGATATTGATGAGATCAATATCGACCTCATCGAATCCATCAACCCCTTCCAGAAGGCCTTCGAAGTGATGTCCAAGCAGGTCTCCAGCCCGGTGCTGCGCATCATCCAAGATGCCATCGCCGCTACCCGCATCACTCTGAAGCCCGAAGAAGCAATGGAGATGTGGCCTGCAATCACCGACTGGGTCAAGGTCAATGGCCGCCGCCCGGACGTCCGCAGCGACGACCCCACCGAGAAACTGTACGCCGAAGGCCTGCTCATCCTGCAACGCGAAAAAGCAAAGCATGATGCTGAGAAAGCCGCGGCCGAAGCGGCGGCTGAAGCTGAGGCTGGGGTGGAAGCTGACGGCGGTAGCGCCGGGGAAACGGAAGCTGCGAATAACGCAGCTACGGTGGAGCAGAGCGAACCCGCAACAGTGCGCAGCGGTGGTAAGCACGCCGAAGATGTTCCGGTACCGGCACGTACCGCGAGCGCCGATGCTTCCCAGGGGGATAAGAACTAATGGCTGATTTCGATTTTGAAGCAGAATTCGCGAAGATCCTCGCCTCCGATACCGAAGGTTTGCTTGACGCACCCCCGGCCCCGCGGCGTTTCACTAGCGAAGACCGGCTAGAACGCGCCTTCCTCGAAATCGTGGACTTCCGGGCCAAAGAAGGGCGTGAACCTGATCCGCACACCCGCGCTATCGGGGAACGCAAACTCGGCGCGCGCCTGGAGGGAATCCGTGCCGATCCTGAAAAGCTCGAAAAGCTCAAGGCCCTCGACACTGAATTCGGGCTACTCACCCGCGAAGAAGCCCCGCAAAGTATCGATGATGTTCTGGCCTCCGATGAGTTCAACCTCCTGGACGACGGATACGGAATCACCGATGTGTCCCGGCTCCCCGCTGCGCCGCCGCGGACTAATGCAGCGCCGGACTACGTGGCGAAACGCGTGAAAGCAAAAGAGTTTGAGAAGTTTGAGCCGCTTTTCAAGGCGAAGCATGCACAGCTATCGGCCGGGATCGTGGGGCAGAAACCCTATAAGAGCATAGAAACGGGAATCAACGTGATTCGGGACGGACTGTATTTCGTCCTGAATGGGGTTATGGGATACGTCGACTCCGAAGGCAAGGACGAAAAAACTGTCACCAGTGCCGGCAAAACGATTACCAGGCAGCGTCTTCGGGTTATTTTTGAAAACGGAACAGAATCCGATCTCTACCGCCAATCCCTCGCGGGACGAATGGCTGAAGAAGACGGCCGGATCATCACCCAACCCGCCGATGTTGCTTACGATCTTGCCTACGCCGAGCCCTCGGCGGGTGGTGAGGCATCTAGTGAAATTGCCAGCGAAGCCTCCCCGGACGAAACTCCAACCGGGTGGATTTACGTTCTCCGTTCACTCTCCACAGACCCGCAGATCTCCAGCCTGCGCAACCTCCACAAGATTGGGTTCTCGCGCGGGCCGGTAGAAAAGCGCATCGCCGGCGCGGAACAATCACCCACCTACCTCATGGCACCCGTCGAAATCGTGGACACGTACGTGACCTACGATGTGAACGCCGCGAAACTAGAGCACCTGCTCCACCAGATCTTCGCGGACGTAAAAGTCTCCCTCTCGCAAATCGATAGCGAGGGCAAAAACTACGACCCGAGCGAATGGTTCATCGTCCCGCGCGAAGCCATCGCCACCGCCGTTGAGCTCATTCAAAACGGGGAAAACACCCGGTACCGCTATGACAAGGGGAGCGAGAGTTTCGTGGAAATCAAAGGAGTATAGGGGAGAAAACAGGGTAAATAAACAAAATAAAGAGGGGCGGCGTTTGCACGCCGCCCCTCAACGGCCGGATCAAGCAACCCGCTCACCTCAGGTTGAGTGATACACATGCCGTGGTGTGCACGCCAATATGGCGACACAGGTCCGTTAATGTAACAACGAGTGAGTACTTGTATAAGTCTAAACGCATGCGCAACAATGCTTGCGGTTTTTGAGACACCCACAGCCGTGCCATTACTCACATTCAACTCGAATTCAACGAAATCCAGCCATTCCTACCCGCTCGCGTGACCCGTAAACTTGATAGTCAGAACCGCACACCGGAGGTGACTAAGCAATGCTGCTTCCCACTAAAGGAATAACTCCTGACCAAGCCTTACTCACCGTCGGAGCACGCATCATCGAGCTTTTAGATTCACCCACAACTGTTTCCACACTCTGGGAGAAATTCTCGAAGGGCTCGAAGGATGCAGAACTCCAGCACGGTACCAACATCAGCTTCACTTGGTTTTCCCTTGCGTTATCGATGCTTTTTGCCATCAACGCACTCTCCTGGAACGAATCGGGAAAGTTGGTGATACGCCGTGTTCCTGCATAACCTGGGCTCTTCAGACGAACGCTTCAAGCAACTGAACTTTCATGACGGCTTGAATATTGTGCTCGCGGATAAGACAGCTGAATCCACCTCGGGAGATAGCCGAAACGGTGCGGGGAAAACAAGCTTTATCCGAATACTGCGCTACCTTCTCGGGGGCAATCTGGATCAGAGTCTCAAGATTCCGCAGTTATTCCAGCATTCCTTCTGGGCGAACCTCGGATTGGATAGCGCCACAAAAACAACCCGTATTGAAAGGCCGGTATCACCGCAAACAAAAGTCTTCATTGACGGATCCTCCACCGCTGTTGCCGAATGGAGGCGTGAGCTCGCGAAGCTGTGCAGCCTTCCTACGGATACCAAATATCCAACGGTGGGCCAGCTCTTCGGGCAGTTAGCTCGGGATTACTTCGCCGACCCCCTCAAAACATACCGCGTGGAATCTGATTGGGAATCCGGAATTCGTATCGGCTTCTTTCTGGGATTTTCACCCGAACTACTCGGCAAAGCCAGTGCCATAGTGGCTTTGGAAAAGAATCGGCGTGCCCTTCAAAAGGCCATGTCCGATGGGGCCTTCGGAAATATACATCTCAGCGAATCAGAGCTCCGTGCTGATCTGGCGCAGGCGCGCGAAAAGCGCTCTCGGCTGGAATCTCATCTCTCAGTCTTCCGGGTAGATGAACAGTATGCTGACCACCAGCAAGAGGCCAACCGGCTTTCGCATGCAATCAGGGATCTCAACGACGAAGGACTCTCCCTTGAACAGCGAAAGCGGGATATCGAACTCACGATAGCGGAAGAACATCCTCCCGTTGCCGAAGCTGTAAGGCTGAAACAGCTCGAAAAGATGTATGCCGAAATCGGTATTACCCTCCCGGAGGCCACAACCCGCCGTTTCAGTGACGTCGTTGCTTTCCACGCTTCCGTGATCCGCAACAGGAAGTTGTACCTTGAGTCAGAGTTGCAGAGCGTGAATCGGCGTCTCGAAGAAATAAACTCTGAGCGCCAAAATCTCGACCAGGAACGTGCACGTGTCATGAAACTCCTGCAGGATTCTATGGCACTAGAAACATTCCGACATGCCCAGCACGAACTCACCGAGGTGGATACCCGTGTCTCCAACCTGGAACAAAAACTGGAGTTTGTGCAGTCCGTAACCAAAACGAAGCTCCATATACGCTCTATGGAAGCCGAGGCGGAAGCCGGCCTAAGAACCGAAATCGAGGATCTCGGGCCCCGCCTCGAAGCAGCCTTGGTTCTTTTCCAGAAGCTCGGTGAAGAAATCTACACTGACCGAAAGGTGTCCCTCCTCATCGAGGTAACAAACAAAGGCACCCTGAAAGTTATCCCGAAGATTGACGGTGATGCCTCAGCGGGAATCCAAGGTGTCAAAACCTTCCTGCTTGATATGGTCTGCGTGGTTACGGCGATCCCACTCGGGCGCGCCCCGCGAATCTTGGTGCACGATAGTCAGCTATTTGATTCCATGGATGACCGCCAGGTTGCTTCCTGCCTCAATATCGGCGCGCGGCTGGCGGATCAAATAGGATTCCAATATATAGTGACTCTCAATTCCGACCGGCTCACCGCTGCCGAAAACGAGGGATTTGAGCGCCGCAACTACGCCATTGACCCGGTCCTGACGGACGCTGGGGAAACGGGCGGGCTCTTCGGGTTCCGTTTCGACTAAAGTGCCGTTCCCCTATGAGGGAGGCGCCGCATGAAACTCAATTCCCGCACCCGCCGCTCTCACCCGACCCTCGCGCTCACGCCCCCTCGCCCTCGCGTTCGCGCTGCTGCGGCGCGCGCAAATCCAGGAAATGCGGGCCGCGCGCATTCAGCTCCTCCATATAGGCCGCACCCCATTGCATCCACGGGTCCTTGGAAAGATGGTCATTGGTGAAACGCAGATCGTCGGAAACTTCGGTGGCGCAAAAATCTGGAATTTTCAGGTCCACCACCGGCGCGCGCCGCTCCACTTCCGCAATAATCAACCCCGCGTTTTGCCCGCCAAAAGCATCGAATTCCCAGCCGTCCTCATCGATCCACAGGGAGAAACGATTTTTGAGGACCAGATCCACCGAGCGCCGCAGAATCTGCACGGCCACATCGGTATCAATTTCCATTTCTTTCTCGTAGCGTTCCGCACTGACCACCGGCGATTTCACCGCCACCGAGGCGCTCGCCGGGCATCCCGCCCCCAGCATCCGCGCGAGCGCACGGCGTTCGTAACCACCGCGGAAGTCGGCGGCGTCGTCGAACTCATCAAAAGGTACGAAAGCATCGGGGAAACGTACCCGCACCCGTACCGCGTAGCCGTCCTGCGCGAAGGTGTAAGCCTGGATGATGACCTGGGTGGAGGCGTGCTCGGCGACGTCGTCGGGGAGTTCGCGCACCAGGAATTTGCGTTCGAATTCGAAATCGGCGTCCGCGTCGATGCCAGAGCCGTGGCCGGGTTCCATCATGCTTCCATCGTAGACGCGCGCACCCACGTGGTGAAACAGCCACGCCATCGCGCCCGCATCCCGGCACAATAGGAGGATGACTGAATTACCTTCACCCGAGCTCATCGCCGCAGCCGCCCGCACCCTCGCGGGCACGGTGCGCCGCACCCCGCTGCAGCTATCCGAGCGCCTCAGCGCCGCCCTCGGCCGGCCCGTTTACCTCAAACGCGAGGATACGCAGGTCGGGCGCAGCTATAAAGTTCGCGGGGCATACAACGCGATTCACGCGCTCGGGGAGAAGGAACGCGCCGCCGGCGTGGTGTGCGCATCGGCCGGCAATCACGCGCAAGGCGTGGCTTACGCCTGCAATCACCTGCGGATTCACGGCAAGATTTTCCTGCCCGCCACCACGCCGCGCCAGAAACGCGAACGGATCCGCGATATCGGGGGTGCGTGGGTGGAACAGATTATTGGCGGCCCTACGTTCGACGCCGCAGCCGGCGCCGCCCTGGCGTACGCCTCTGCGCACGGTGCGACCTTTGTGCATCCTTTCGACGCCGCTCCGATTATCGCCGGGCAGGGCACCGTGATCGCCGAAGCTTTCGAGCAGTGCGTGGAGCAAAGCGGGCTGGAACCCGAGGCCGTGCTGGTGCCGGTGGGCGGCGGCGGGCTGCTGGCCGGCACCGCGATCTGGGTGAAAAATACGCATCCGCACACCCGGGTGATCGGGGTGGAGCCCACCGGCGCTGCGTCTATGCAGGCCGCATTGGCCGCGGGCGGGCCGGTCACGCTGGATTCCGTTGATAATTTCGCGGACGGCACCGCGGTGGCGCGCGTGGGAGACCTCACCTACGCCGCAGCGCGCGACCTGGTGGACGGCTTCGTCACCGTGCCCGAAGGCGCGCTGTGTACCGAAATGCTCAACCTCTACCAGGTGGACGGGATTATTGCCGAACCATCCGGCGCGCTTGCCCCGGCCGCGGTGGGGCGCCTGAATACCCTGGTCGAAACCCGCGTGGGTGCTAGCACCGGCGGCGCGGGTGCCGGCGCCGTGGGCACTAACGTGAGCACCGGTACCGTTAGTGGGAACGACGACGCCGCACTCTCCGGCAGTGGCGCCGCTCCCGCCACCACACCGCGCCCGCTCATCGCGGTAATTTCGGGTGGGAATAATGACGTCTCCCGCTACGCCGATATTTTGGAACGCTCCATGGTCTACGAGGGGCTGCGCCACTACTTCCTGGTGACCTTCGCCCAGAAACCCGGGGCCCTTAAAGAATTCCTCGACCGCGTGCTCGTGGCCGACGAAGACATCGTGTACTTCGAATACACGAAGAAAACCAATCGCGAGACCGGCCCGGCGCTGGTGGGCATCGATATTCAACACCCGGAAAACCTGGCTGACCTGCTGGATCGCATGGACCGCTCCGGGATTGATATTCACAAGGTCGAACCCGGCTCGCCCGAATTCCGCTTCTTTATATAGGACATGGCGCGTGGCCCGCGCCGATCCTGCCGGCGGTTTCTGTGCCGGCGCCGTGGCCACCGCGCCCGCGTTGCCAGATGGCGCGCGGGCCGGTGCTGCGTCGTCGTACTTAAAAGCCCTGCGCAAGAAGCGGGTACAATACCGGCCAGACGCCACCCTCCGCGAAAGGACCCCCATGGCATTCCGTAGCGCCGCCGCGCGCATTTTCCGCGCCTGCTCCCGTTGGACCTTTGTGCACGAACCCATCGCGCCAAAAACGATCCTCATCGGCGCCCCGCATTCCTCTAATTGGGATGGTATTTACGATATTGTCGCGTTTTGGAGCTACGGGCGCTCCATGAAATTCCTAGTCAAAAATTCGCTGGTGCAGGCCCCGGTGCTGGGGGCGATCGTGCGCGCCGTCGGCGGAATTTCGGTGGATCGCAACCACCCCAGCGGAATCGTGGGGTCGCTGCTGGAGCAGGCCGAACGCAGCGAGGAATTCTGCGTGGCGCTCGCCCCGGAAGGCACCCGAAAGGACGTTCAGTACTGGAAATCCGGCTTTTACCGCATGGGCCTGGCCGGACGCTTGCCCATCACCCTCGGCTTTATTGATTCGCGCACCAAAACTTACGGGTGGTGGAAGCACCTCTACCTTTCCGGCGACATCGAGGCGGATATGGATATTCTGCGCGAGTTTTACCGCGATTTTGTGGGGAGGAATGGCTTCAAGCGCTCGGTGCCGCGTTTGCGCGCTGAGGACGACGCCGCCGCCCGCGCCCACCTCCTCGACGGCATCGACCTGGATGAAGCGCGTGCTTTTGCGATTCGCATGAATCGGGAAACCGGCGGGGTGGGGATTACCGAGTAGCGGCCGCGGCTACCGCGGTGGCGCGGCGTGAGCGGCCGCCCGTGCGAGCGGGCCGCGCGCCCGGGCTACCGCTTTAACGCGCCCCGCGCCACCGGGGCTACCGCTTACCGCTCCCGATGCACGGCCTCGAGCAGCGCGTTAATCACGGTATGCGGATCGCGGCCCAGCGCATCGTGCTGGTAATCATCGCTGACCAGCGCGGTCAGGCCGCGGATGCGCCCGGCGGTTTCCAGGGAGAGATCGGCCGGCACGTACATATCCTCGCGGAAAATCCACGCGGCCACCGGCACCTGGTTGCCGCCCAGCACATCCGGGCGATACAGATCATGCCAGGAGGTGCGGAAGGCCAGCTCATTAGCTGCCCCGCGCAGCGGGAGCAGCGCCGGATCCTGCTCGAATTGCCAGGGGAAAACGCTCTCCCCGGAGAAGCGGAAGCCCAGCCCCTCCTTGCGCAGATCAGTTTCACCGACCCCGCCCATCGCGAGCGCGGGGATAGCAAATTCGGGGAATTCTCCGCGTACCCGGTGCGCGGCCCAGGCCAGCGGGCCGGTGCCCGATTGCGCATATATGGCTTCTTGGAGCGCGAAATAGAGCGGGGCGCGCGCGGCGGATACCGCTTCGCCCACCCGCTGGAGGAAGGCGGGGCGCAGCCGGCGTTGCCCGCGGAAGGACCAGACCGGGTCTTCGAGCAGGTAGTGGAGCTGCTCGAAGCCGTAGGTGAAGCCGAGGCGCTGGCCGAGCTGGCGGAATCGCGCCGGGGTGAGGCGCTCCCCGGTGGGCAGGATTTCTTCCACGTCCGCCAGGTGAGTGGCGATATACCAGGCGGTGTCCTCATCATTCGGGTAGCGCTCGAAATAGGCGCGGTGCCGGGCGGCCAGGCGCGGGAAGGTCTGCCGGTATACGGCTTGCGGGCCGCTATCCAAACTGGGCAGCCCGCCGGTGATCATGACTTCGCGCAGCCCCGCGGGCGCGTGGGAGAGATAGGATACCGCGGCAAAACCCCCGAAACTTTGCCCCAGCACGCTCCACGGTTCATCGCCTTGGAGGTGGCGGCGCAGGTGTTCGGCGTCGTTCACAATAGAATCCTGGCGGAAACAGGAGAGTAGCGCGGCCTGGGCGGCGGGACTGCCGGCCGCGGTAATGGTGAGGGAATCGAGCGGATACGAATTGCCGGTGCCGCGTTCGTCGAGCAGAACGAGGCGATAGTGGTTGAGCAGCAGATCCTGCCAGCCGCTCAGCCCCGCCGGGCGCGGTGCCGCGTGGCCCGGCCCGCCTTCCAGATACACCAGACGCGGCGCGTCCTCGCGGCCGGCCCGCACAATTTCCCGCGCGAAAACCGTGATGGTAGCGGGAACGTGGGCGATGGTATCGTCCGGGGCCAGCTGAGTGAACGCACCAAAGTAATCAAGGGGCACCTGGATGCGGTGCTCGATGAATGTATAACCCTGAAAACGATAGGTAACCGCGCTCATACCGTGAAGATTACCCGAGCGAGGGGCCGTTCTCGCCGGCTGTACGGTAGCTCTCATTTCTGCGGGGCCGCGAGCGCACCGGCGCGGATTTGGTCACCGCCAAAAATGCCATCGACTCGCTCTGAGCCATCCGGCGCCGGGCGGCTTCCCAGTAACTATTCGCGCTACTCTCACATCTACTCTAAAGTACTCTAACATCCGGTGTGAGAGTAGAAATCCGCGCCATAGCAACGTTTTCTCGAGGTCTCCCGAAGCTACTCTAAAGCTACTCTAACAATGTTAGAGTAGATGCATGCTGCAGCGTAGCGTGGAAAGCCTTCTCACTCTTCCGGTTCATGAAGCCGTGGAAGAGCTCCTTCGTTTGCCAGAAGACCAGTGGTACGAACGAAAAAGCGGATCCATTCAACCCAAGGACCTTGCGGAGGATATCGTCGGCATGGCGAATGCGGAGGGCGGCGTTATCGCCGTCGGTCTTCATAACGGATCCCCGGCACCGGTTTCCGATAAAGCCGCGAATGCGATCCGGCAGGCAGCTATCGACTTTACTAATCCGCGGGTCCGGATTGTTATTGATGACATAGCTATCGAGGGCGGGTGGATAATGCTCCTAAGCGTTCCTCCTAGCCGCGATGTTCACGAAACTAATAAGGGTGATTGTTTCCAACGTATCGGGGATGAAACACGTAAACTTACTTTCCGGCAACGCCAAGAACTTGAGTGGGATCGCGGATTTATTGGTTTTGACGGCGCTCCGGCACCCGACGGACAACTAGACGATCTAGACGCGGAACAGCTTGAGGAATACCGCGCCCTCCTCAGCTCATCCTCGGGAACCAATGCGCTACGCGCCCGCGACCTCATTGATCGTGATGGTCAACTGCGAGTAGCCGGCTACCTTCTTTTCGCAAAAAATCCGCAGCAGGTTTTTCCGAACGCCTACGTGCGGGTGGTCAAATATTCCGATAATGAGCGCGGTACCGGGCGTTTTCAGAACGTAGAAGCCGGGAAAGATATTCGGATAGGTGGCTCCCTCCCGCAGCAAATTGCGGAAGCCAGCCGCATTATTGAAGAATTCCTGCCGGGGCACCGCCGACTCACCGATGCGGGCACATTTGCCGATGTGCCGATTATTCCGCGTGAGGCGTGGCTGGAAGGCCTGGTCAATGCCGTGGTCCACCGTTCCTATGGAATCGCGGGCGACCATATTCGAGTGGAGATTTTTCCGAACCGGATTGAATTCACCAGCCCCGGGCGTTTTCCCGGTCTGGTTGATATTTCCCATCCGGAAAAAATTGGCCGCAAGGCCCGCAATCCGCGCATTGCCCGAGTTTTCTTCGATATGGGTATCACTCAGGAGCTGGGCGAAGGCATCCGGCGTATTTTCGAAGAAACCCGCCGGGCCGGGCTGGCCGAACCGCTTTACGTGCAATTATCCGAGGCCGTACACCTCACCCTGCTGGCCAGCAACGCAATTCCAGAAGAAATCATGCGGCAGATCGGGCCGAGCGGCCGCGCGATTCTCGACGCCCTGCGCCTGGCCCAACAGCCGCTGGGAACCGGGCAAATCACCGAGCTTGTGGACCTTGCCCGCCCCACCGTGCTCCGCCACCTCAACCTGCTGCGCGATGCCGGCGTGCTCCGCTGGAATGGCAAATCCCCGCGCGACCCACATGCTACCTGGGAACTGCTGTAGAGCCACCTGCATGGCCACACGCGCACGTGCCACAGCTGCGCCGTCGTACCTTCTGCAAGAATAGAGCCATGGCAACAATCCCGCTTCTTCCCCTCAATTCCGGCCACTGGATTCCGCAACTGGGCATCGGCACCTACCGCATGGACGAGGCCACCGCGCGCCGGGCCGTGCGCGAGGCGCTCGCCATGGGCTACCGGCATATCGACACCGCGCAAATGTACGGCAACGAAGCCGCGGTGGGCCGGGCAATCGCGGAATCCAGCGTGGATCGCGAAGATATTTTCCTCGTCACGAAACTCGATAATCCCCACCACGCCCCGCGCGCCGTGCGGGAAACGTTCGCGCGCTCGCTCGCGGATCTGGGCACCGATTACGTTGATCTTTTCCTCATTCACTGGCCCATGCTCAGCGGCGATTACGTGGAGGCGTACCAGGTCATGGAGGAATTCGTGGCCGACGGGCGCGCCCGCGCAATTGGCGTGTCCAATTTCGAGCGTCACCACCTCGAGGCGCTGCGTTTCGCCGCGCAGATCCAACCCGCGGTCAATCAAATCGAAGCGCACCCCTATTTCCAGAACGCCGAGGTCACGCAGTACTGCACCGACGCCTGGATTCGCGTGGAAGCGTGGGCGCCGCTAGCGCGCGGCGCTGTGAACGACGACGCCGTGCTTGCCGAGCTGGCGGCCGCTAAGGGATGCACCGTTGCCCAACTGGTATTGCTCTGGCACCTCTCGCGCGGGCGGATCGTGTTCCCCGGGGCGTCCTCCACCGCGCACCTGGCTGAAAACCTGGCCTGCCTCGATTTCACTCTTCTCAAAGAAGAAGCGGAGGAGATCGACAATATGGATCGTTTAGAAGCCGGACGCACCGGCCGCCATCCCGATACCTTCCGGCGCAACGGGGAATAGCGGTTGAGCTGGGCTAATGGCGGTGCTTTGGTGTCCAGCGCATAAAACGTCCAAAAAATATGTCGTAGCCCTTCGCTAGCATAGAAGTGGTGAAAGGCAGGTCACGCCCCGGTGGATCGGGGCGCAATATCAGGTGAACGTCACCGTGCCAGGAACCCGTAAGGAAAAGGAGCGGAATGTATTTTGCATACACCATCGCCGGGTCTGAAGCTACCGGCGGTGCTGGATTCCAAGTTGATTTGAAGACCTTCCAGCAGCTCGGGGTGTACGGCATGGGCACGCTCACGTGTATCGTGTCCTTCGACCCGAAGAATAACTGGAACCATCGCTTCGTGCCCGTCCCTCCGGAAGTGATTAGCGCCCAGATGGAAGCCGCGCTGCGCTCCCAGAATATTCGCACCGCGAAGGTCGGCATGCTCGGCCACCCGGATACCATTGAGGCGGTGCGCGCCGGGCTCGCTTCCCAGGAATGGGACAATGTGGTGGTGGATCCGGTTCTCATCTGCAAGGGTCAGGAACCGGGCCAGGCGCTGGATACCGATAATGCGCTGCGCACCAAGATCCTCCCCTTCGCCACCGTCACCACCCCGAATAATTTTGAGGCTCGTACCCTCTCCAGGCTGGATGCCCTGGAAACTGAGGAGGACCTCATCGAAGCCGCCAAGCGCATCGGTGAGCTCGGCCCGAAGAACGTGGTGGTCAAGGGCGGGATTGATTTCCCCGGCCCGGATGCCGTGGATGTGCTCTGGGATGGCGAAAAGGCTACTGTTTACCGCGCCCCGAAGATCGGTGAAGAACGCGTCTCGGGGGCTGGTTGTACCCTGGCCGCCGCCATCACCGCGGAACTGGCCAAGGGCGTGGAGATCCACGAAGCCGTGCAGCGCGCCAAGGATATGGTGACCGCCGGCATCAAGGCCCGCGTGGAAGCCAATACCCCCTTCGCCACCGTGTGGCAGGGCGCTTACCGGGATCAGGACTAGGCCATGCCCGGCATCGATCCGGCCGTCCCGGTCATTATTGTGCTGGGCGGCCGGATCGTGCACACCCGCCTGGGTTACCTGCCTAGCGGGAGTTTGAAACGCCGCCTCGCGCGGGCGCTGGCCGAATACCGTTACGCGCGTTCGCGCGGCGCACGCCCCGCTTTCATCTGCTCGGGCGGGCGAGCCTCACCCGGCGTGCCCAGTGAAGCCCAAGTTATGGCCGCTTGGCTCGCCGCCCGCGGGGTACCGCGCAGCGCGCTCATCGCGGAAAGCCACTCGCGCACCACCGAAGAAAATATGGGCGATTGCGCCGCGCTGCTCCGCGAGCGCGATCCGGTTCCCGGCCTGCTCCCGGATGGCACCATCGCCGCGGTTATCGTGACCTCCTGGCAGCACGTACCGCGGGCCCGGTACTTCGCGGTGAAATTCGAATTCACCCCGGTTATGCGCGGGGCCAGCCTCGCGCCGGCCACCACCCCGAAAGCCCTCGTCTGGGAATTAGGCGCGGTGGGGATTTACCTGGCGCGGGTAGTGGCGCGCCGGGTGCGTAAGCGGCGTCGTCGTAACACTTAAGTACGGAAGGGAGTCCGCGTGGCGTGCCACAATAGAAACGTGACAACGAATCCGTACCTGCGCCCCGCCCTCGCGTTCCTGCGCGAGCACCTGGAAGGCGCCCCGGCCAGCGCACGCGCCCGCCGCTACCGCTATGAACACTGTTTACGGGTCGCGGCCATCGGGCGCGGGGTCGCGATGTCTGAAGGTCTGGCGGTAGATACCCTCGAAATTGCCTGCCTCCTGCATGACATCGGGAAATTTGATTCCGCGCGGCCGGTAGATCACGGGCGGGCCGGCGCGCGTATCGTGCGCCCCTTTTTGGAAAGCCTGGGCATGCCGGAAGCGGAGGTTGTGGAGATTTGCCAAGGCATCGCCATGCATACCGATGGCCGCAGCGAATATCCGGAAGATTCCCCCGAATACCGCGGCCAGCGCGAATACCCGGCGGAGGCCAGCGTGCTCGCGAGGTCGGTCGGGGACTGCGATAACGTGGACCGTTTCAGCGTCTACCGCATCCATGACACCCTGCTGTATCACAATATGGACGCCATGCCGCTGCCCGAACAACTCGATTTTATTGACGGATACCTGGCGCGCCTGGGGCGCGAACGCTACTACCACTGCGCCACCCGCAGTGCGCAACGCCTGTGGATTGAAGCGCTGGAATTTCAGGAGTATTACTTTTCCCGGATGCGTGAGCAGCTAGCCAGCGCGCACCCGTATATGGACCTTGCCGAGGGAGAGTCCGTACCCTCGGCGCACTCAAGGAGGAATCCATGACAACATTCACGCAGGCGCGCGATTCCATCCGCGGCTCCTACGCCCCGGAATTCGCACGGGTGGTCGACGCTTTCGCCGCCTCCATCGCCACCAACCAGGATCGCGGCGGGCAAATCGCGGTGCTCTGGCACGGCGAACCCGTGGTCAATATTTACGGGGGCTGGAACCCGCCCGCCGGTGCAAATACCGGGGGTGGCGTGGCCGACGGCGCCGTCGTTGAAGACCCTATTAACGAGCGTACGCCCTACCCGGATAACGCGGTGCAGCTTATTTTCTCGCAAACGAAGGGCCTGACCGGGATTTGCTTCGCGGACTGCGTGGCGCGCGGGCTCATTGATCCGGACGCGCGCGTGGCCGAGTACTGGCCCGAATTTGCCGCCAATGGCAAGGAAGATATTCGGGTGAGCCAGCTGGCCAGCCACTCCGCCGGCCTGCCCGGTTTTGACCATATTCTGCCCGCGAGCGCGCTCTTCGACTGGGATCTTATTACCTCCGAGCTCGCCGCCCAGGCCCCGCGCTGGGAGCCGGGCACCAAACACGGCTACCACGCGCTCTCCATGGGCTATCTGGCCGGGGAGCTGGTACGGCGAGTTTCCGGCCTCACCCCCAAGCACTACCTGGAAGAAAACTTCCGCGCACCCCTCAACCTTTCCGTGTGGATCGGCTGCCCCGAATCCGAGCGCTCGCGCATCGCCAAGCATTTCTGGGGCCCGCGCACCCAAGGCTGGGGCGGGGCGCTGCGCCAGGCCCAGGCCGACCCGAACTCCACAACCTCCTACGCCTACCAATCCCCGAAGGATACCGATTCGGCCATTACCGACCCGCATTTCCTCGATGCGGAAATGCCATCTATCAACGGGCATGCCGATGCGCTCTCCTTGGCGACCCTCTACGCGATGTTCTGCGATGGGCGCTATGCGCGCTACGACGCCGAGCTTATTACCGCGGTCTCGGCCACCCGCGCCGAAGGCTTCGACGAAGTCCTGTGCGATTCGACCTCCCGCTACGGGCTGGTCTTCCAGCTGGGCAGCCAGCGCGAACCCATGCTCTCCCGCGGCAGCTTCGGGCACAACGGGCGCGGCGGCTGCCTTTCCTTCGCGGATCCGGGTACCGGCATCTCCTTCTCCTACGTGGAGAACCAGCTCTCCTCCGAGCCGCTCCCGCAGGCGCGCGTCTGCCGGCTGCTGGCCGCGGTGCGGGACAGCCTTGAGTTGGCGTAAAGCCACGGCGGAATGCTGATGGTAGAGCGCCGGCGTTAGAGCCCGGCTGTAGGGCCCGGCGGTAAAATGCCGGCGATAGAAAATAGTATTTTTACGCGGGGGTGCGTTGCATATCGGCAGCGCACCCCCGCGGTTCAGCCCACCCCCGCAGTTCTTCGGCGTTTAGTTGTTATCCGCGAGGTTCGCGAAACGCGCGTAATGGCCCTGGAAGGCCACTTCTACGGTGCCGGTAGGCCCGGAACGCTGCTTGCCAATAATGACTTCCGCCAGGCCGGCCTTCTCCGAATCCTGATGGTACATATCATCGCGGTGGATAAGAAGGACGACGTCGGCATCCTGCTCCAGCGAACCTGATTCACGCAGGTCAGCCACCTGGGGGCGCTTGTCATTACGCTTTTCCGAATCACGGTTGAGCTGCGCCACCGCAATAATAGGAATTTCCAATTCCTTAGCGAGCAACTTAATCGAACGCGAAAACTCCGAGACTTCCTGCTGGCGCGATTCGGGAACCTTCCCGGCCGAAGCCAAGAGCTGGAGGTAGTCGATCACAATCATCTGAATATCGTGCTGCTGCTTGAGACGCCGCGATTTCGCGCGAATTTCCGGCAGGGTGAGATTCGGCGAGTCATCCACAATAAGCGGCGCGGTAGAAATACGTTCGACGGCGCCAGCGACTCTGTCCCAATCCTGCTGCGTCATCTCACCTTTAATCATGCGGTCTTGGAAAACTCCCGCTTCAGCAGCGAGCAAACGCATAGACAGCTCCGTGCGGTTCATTTCCAAGGAGAAGTAGACCACCGGTTGCTGATCATGGATGGCTGCCTGCCGGCAAAAATCCATCGCAAGAGTGGACTTACCAGCGCCCGGGCGGGCCGCCACAATAATCATCTGGCCGGCACGCAGGCCGTTGAGTTTGGCGTCCAGGTCAATAAACCCGGTGGCCACGCCCTCTAATTTGCCCGCGCGTTCCGCGTTCTTCTCCAGCTCATCCAAAAGCCCAGGAACGATTTCCGCCATCGTGGCGTAATCCGTAGCCTCACGCGACTGCCCGAGGGAAAACACCTCCGATTGGGCCATATTAATGAGGCCCATAACATCCGCGCCGTCCGTGGTGTAGCCGAGCTGGGCGATGCGGGTACCCACTTCCACCAAGCCGCGCAGCTGGGATTGTTCGCGCACAATATTCGCGTAATAACCGGCATTCGCAGCCGTGGGCACCGAAGCAACCAGGGTGTGCAGATATGGCAGTCCGCCGATCCGCTCAAGATCCCCGCGTTTCTTCAGCTCCGCACCCACGGTAATGGCATCGGCCGGCTCCCCGCGCCCGAAAAGCTCCAGGATGACCGTGAAGACCGTGGCGTTTGAGGGATGGTAAAAATCATCGGCGGTCAGCACCGTCACCACATCGGCAATGGCATCTTTGGAGAGCAGCATTCCACCCAAAACAGATTGTTCCGCCGAGAGGTTTTGGGGAGGAGTACGTTCGAAAGATGACCCCTGCATCTTCGCACCGTTATTGACGACGGACATAGCTTCCCTTTCTCGGCGATAGATCTCCACTGGCTTTCGTAACGCGTTTACGAGGTGAATTTCAAGTTAATTCTCCTGTGCGGATGTGTAAACACGCCGGCGGATCCGTGCATAACCAGTGGACAAACTGTGGATAGCTTGGGGATTGTTCACCATTTATGCCCAGATTCATCCACAGCTGTGGATGGAGTGGGGGAAATCCCCGCCATCCCGTCCCCAAGTTTGTCCACAACTGTGGATATTCTGCGGGAAAGTTCTCCACATCTTAACTACGTGACGTCACTCACGTTGAGGCTTTCCTCAAGTAGGCTCGCCCGGGTACGACTCGGCTAAGCTAGCGGACGTGACGACACCCGAGAAACATCCTGACGGTCCCGTTGGGAACCGAAACACCCCCACCACCAAGCACGCCATTGACCGCGAGATCGCGCGCCTGGCCCTGCCCTCCCTCGGCTCCCTGCTGGCCGAGCCACTCCTCGTCGCCACGGATACCGTGATGGTCGGCCATCTGGGCACCGGGCCGCTCGCCGGCCTCGCCCTCGCCTCCACCATCCTCACCACCCTCGTGGGGCTGTGCATTTTCCTCGCCTACGCCACCACGTCCGCCACCGCCCGCTACGTGGGAGCCGGGCGCATGAAAGCCGCCCTCTCCCAAGGCATGGACGGCCTGTGGCTAGCCGGAACACTGGGCGTGCTACTCGGAGCGATCTTAGCCATCTGGGCACCCCAGATCCTCGCGCTTTTCGGCGCCGAGGGAGTCGTTATCACCGAAGGTGCACGCTACCTGCGTTTCTCCGCCGCGGGACTCCCCGGCATGCTCGTGGTCCTAGCCGCCACCGGAACCCTGCGCGGGCTCGGGAACACCACCACACCCTTCAAAGTTTCGGTGCTCGGGGCACTCGTCAATATCCCCCTCAACTTCGTTTTCATCTACCCCGCCGGGCTGGGCCTGGCGGGCGCCGGAATAGGTACGGCGGCGGCGCAGACGGTCATGGGCGTAGTCCTTACCGGCGTCGTCGTACATCATGCGCGCGAGCACCACGCGCCGCTCGCTCCGCGTGGAGTGGGGGTGCTACGCGCCCTCCACGATTCCGTTCCCCTCATCGTGCGTTCCGCGGTGCTGCGCGTGCTGATCCTGCTGCAAATTACCGGGGCGACCCAACTCGGCACCGAAGCGCTGGCAGCGAACCAAATCACCATGACCATCTGGAATTTCGCTTCCTACGGGCTGGACGCCCTCGCCATGGCCGCGCAAATCCTCGTGGGCCAAGCCTCCGGCGCCGGCGACGAATCACGCCTGCGAACAGTGCTCGGGCGCTGCCTGAGCCGCGGCATGAGCGTCGGCGCGGTGCTGGGCGCGGCTACAGTTCTGACCTCGCCGCTGATCGTGCGCATCATGAGCACCGCGGGGGACGTGCGCTGGCTGGCTTTCTGGGGCCTCCTCGTCATTGCGGTATTTTTCCCCATCGCCTCGGTGGCTTTTATTCTCGACGGCGTGCTCATTGGCGCGGGCGATCTTAAAACCCTCGCGTGGATGATGTTTATCCCCCTCGCCCTGTACGGGCCGATGGTGCTCGGGCTGCTGGAATGGACGTCCGGGCAGACGGGATTCATCTGGCTGTGGATCGGCTATGCCGGGGTGTGTATGAGCGCCCGGGCGCTGCCCATGTACCTGCGGGTACGCGGGGAAAAATGGGTGCAGCTGGGGAGCTAGCGCGGCACCCCCGCAGCTAGCGCGGCACCCCCGCAGCTAGCGCGGGCAGCACAAAGGCGGGGGAGACCATAAAGATTCTCCCCCGCCTTCGCGTGCTGATGCGCTAGCTATCAGCTATTACTTCTTGGCTGCGCGCAGCACATCCACCTGGAGGGATGCCGTGACATCCTCATGCACCCGCACCTTAGCGGTGTAGCTGCCCAGGGACTTGATCGGGGAGGCAAGCGTGATCCAACGCTTGTCCACCGGCTTGCCCACGGTTTCGGTGGCGGCTTCGGCGATGTCCTTGGAGGTCACCGCGCCGAAGAGGCGGCCGTTTTCACCGGCGGCCTTCTTCACCTGCACCACGGCTTCGTTGAGCGCATCGCGCAGCGCGTGCGCGGCTTCCAGATCGGTGATGGAGCGCTTGCGGCGCGCTTCGGCCATCTGGTCGATCTGCTTCTGGGCGCCCTTGGTCCACGGAGTGGCGTAGCCGCGCGGCAGCAGGTAGTTACGGCCGTAGCCGTCCTTGACGGTGACAACATCACCGGCGGTGCCGAGGCGTTCGACGTCGTGCGTAAGAATGAGCTTCATTATGTGCCTCCTTAGCGAGCGTTGCTCGAGTAGGGAAGCAGAGCCATCTCACGGGCGTTCTTAATCGCCTTGGCGATCTTGCGCTGCTCCTGAACGTTGACACCGGTCACGCGGCGGGCGCGGATCTTGCCGCGGTCCGAAATGAACTTGCGCAGCGTAGCGGTGTCCTTGTAGTCAATATTGCCGACCTTGATGGCCTTCACCGGAGCGGTCTTCCGCTTCAACGGCTTGCGAAGATGTCCCTTCGCCATAGTTTTCTCCTAATGTTGCTGCGACTCGTGCCTAGCGCAATTCCCGCGAATCCCGCGCGTTACAGTGCGCGGCGCGCTGCGGGGCGGCAGCCCGAGCCAAAATGTCACTTATGGGTGTGTGCGTAATCCCGAAAATCTAGAACGGAAATCTAGCCGAAAATTTAGAACGGGGGCATATCGTCGAAAGCGGAACCGCCCTGCGGGGCTTGCGGCTGCTGGCTCCACGGATCGTAAGCCGAGCCGCCCTGCGGAGCGTTGTAGCTGGCCTGACCCCCGTAGGAGCCCTGCCCGCCCTGGCCGCTTGGCGCGCCCTGACCACCCGGGTTCTGGCCGTAGCCACCCTGGTTGCCGCGGTTGTAATTACCGCCGCCGCTGGTTTTGGTAACCTGAGCCTTCGCGTAACGCAGCGAGGGCCCAATTTCATCGACCTGAAGTTCCAGACCTTCGCGCTGTTCCCCGTTCTGGGTCTGGTAACGATTGACCGTGAGCCGGCCCGTCACCAGCACGCGCATGCCCTTGGACAGCGATTCGGCGACATTCTCCGCGTAGTCACGCCACGCCGAGCACCGCACGAACATTGGCTCGCCATCTTCCCACTGGTCAGTTTGGGCATTGCGCTTGCGCGGGGTGGAAGCAACCGTGAAGCTCGCGACCGCCACACCACCTGACGTGAAACGCATTTCCGGATCGGCGGTGAGGTTACCGACGATCGTAATGACCGGTTCGTTTGCCATAATCGCTCCTTTTACCCCGTTGTTTTCTCAGATTCGGTTCTTACGCTGGTGGTACGTTTACTTTTCGTCGCGACGCAGGAGCTTGATGCGGAGCACATCCTCATTGAGGCTGAGCTGGCGGTCAAGTTCGCTTGCGGTTGCGGGAGTCGCCTTCATATCGACGACGACGTAAATGCCTTCCGAGTGCTTGTTAATGTCATAAGCAAGCTTCCGGCGGCCCCAAATATCGACCTTTTCCAGTTCGCCGCCCTCATTGGGGACAACCTGGAGCAGCTTCTGAACGTTGGTCGACAGATTACGTTCGTCAACGTTCGGAGAAAGGATGATCATCATCTCGTATTCACGCATGTCTACCCACCTCCTCTGGTCTAAACGGCCGCGGTCCGTCCGCGGCAGAAGGGTTATGCGTTGACCCGCCTGTTCGTATGCTTGCGCCCGCGAACAGATAGGTCAGTCCCTCAGTCTAGCCGGTGCCGGCACTGTTTTCCAGATGGTTAAATATGGAGCGGCCCACGCCTTTTCGCCCGTATTTCCGTGAGAATCCCGGCCGAAACCGGGAGGTGACCGGTAGACTTTCTCTAGGTCGCTCCCAGGTCGCTCCACCGCGATTGAGGCGGCCTACCGGGCACAAGCATAGGAGCGGGCTATGAGTGAAGGTGAAGCACCCACCACGCGGGAAAAGCTGCTGGATGCGGCCCGCGCGCAGCTTGACCGCGCCGGTGCCGAACAGCTTTCCATGCGCGCGATTGCTCGCTCCCTTGAGCTTTCCCCGGGTGCTCCCTACCGCCACGTGCGCTCCCGCGAAGAACTCCTCACCGCCCTGGCGGCCGAATCCTACCGCGACCTGGCCGGGGCGATGCGCCGGGCGGCGGACCAGAAAATATCGGGGCGGGAACGCTGGGTGGCAGCCTGGCGCGCCGCCCACACCTGGGCCCTCGATTACCCGAACCGCTTTTCCCTTATTTACGGTGCCAGCGCTATTGATTTTTCCAATCCGGAAATGACCACGGCCGCCGCCCTGCGCGTGCCCCTCGAATTGGCTCGCATCGCGAAAGGCGGGCGTAATAAGGCCCTGACCGGCCCGGAAACCCGCGCGCTCGGGGTGGACCTGTGGCGGATCCGCATGACTTTCGGTTCCCTCGACGCGGAACTGGGCGAACTGCCCGACGGCCTCATCGTCTCCGTGATTCGCGCATGGACGGAACTGGTGGGAACCATCACCCTGGAGATGACCGAAAGGTACGCCGGCCTCTTCGACGACCACCTCGGCTACCTCGATACCGTCGCCAACCAGTGGGCGGGCACCCTCCAGCTCTAGGTCACCGTTCAGACCGGCGGCGGAGGCCTCCTCTAGACCAGCAGCAGGCCAAGCGGCACGGGCCCAACTTAGGCAAGCGGCAGGCCGGACTCCGCTCCGGTCACGCGCGCGTGCAGCTCCACCACCTGCGCGGCACGCCCGGTAGGAGCGGGCCCGAACGCAGCAAGGAAGCGCGTGGTGGCGTGGCCGGCGCGGGCGTCGTCGTACTGTTCCAACCATCGTTGCATTTTCTCGCGCGCAACCGGATCGCATAGCGCCGACGACGCATCGTACTCGGGCCAGCGCACGGCCGGCGCCGCCATCCCGACTCGCCAGGGTTTGGCGGTCAGGCGCGCCCGGTAGGATTCGTACACCCGGCACAGGCGCATGTAGAGCGGGTCGGAACCGAGCTGGTTGAGGATCATCTGCGCTTCCCCGGAGTCCGCGGCGATGCCCTCGACCGCCACGATGACGCGGAAGCCTTTGAAGGTGCGGTAAACGAAAATCGGCCAGGCCGCATTGAGGCGCGCGAAGTGTTCGATGCGGTCGAAGGCAATGAGTTCGGCTTCGATCATGTACTGGCGCACCGGCGCCGTTTCGGTGATAAGCCCCGGGATGGCAGCCGGATCAGGTGCGGGTCCGGCGAGCGACGCGGTAGCAGGTGCGGGCTGCGGTGTGTGGGCGGGTTCCGGCGCAGGATCGAAAGCGGAGCCGGCGAGCCGCTCCTGCTTCCTCGCGCCGAAACCGAAAAGCCGGGCGAAAAACCCGGGCTTGCCGGAGCCGGGCGCGCTGGAGCCTGCCGCGCGGGCGCCGGAGCGATTACGGCCGCGGCCCCGGGCGCGGACCGCTTCTTCTAATTCGGGAACGTCCACGTCCGCGATGAGGATATCGGAGGTGTTGAGGACTTCGGCTCCGTAGCGGTTCCGGGTGATCGCGCAGGTGGAGGTGCCGTTCGTTTCGCTGAGCACGGCCAGGATTTCTTCGCGCAGCGGGGTGCCCGGGTAGTATTCCGCGCGAGCTTGGCGTTCGCGCGGAAAATGACCGAGTTCGGCAATGCGATCAACGAGGCGATGCAGCCGCGCCCGCGCGACTTTGTGCGCTTCCTCTTCCGAGTTCGCGGACCAGCCCCATTGCGCCACCGTGGCCGGCCCCGAGGTGGTAGATACCGGGGCGCTTTCCCGCGCCCAGAACGGATAGATCTTCATGGTTCACTCCTAACCAACCGCACCGGGAACGCGCTCGCGTTCGGCCGGCTCGGTGGGCAGCGGGATGGTTTCCGTGGGCGGGGCGGGCATCCGGGTGGGCTGCAGCTCCGGGGGCACTGTTGCGCTCGGTTCGGGCTCCGGCTCCTGGGTGGCCGGCGCTGGCTGCTCGGTAGGCTCCGCGCTCGGTTCTGGCGTCGTCGTTACTTCTTCCACCGGTTCGGGGCGCGTGGGGCGGTAGCTGGGGCGCTTGTCCCCAATCAGTTCCGGTTCGGGGAACTTCGGCAAATCCATCTCGCCCGTCACGGCCTTCATGAAGTCCACCCACATATCCACCGGGTAGCCGTTCCCGCCGATACCCCACGGGTAGGCACCCCAGCCGCCCAGCGATTCTTCCTCACCGTTCGGCCCGATCTGGAACATATTTACCGTGGTAATAATCTTCGGGTTGTAGCCCACGAACCACGCGGATTTCAGATCCGTGGAGGTGCCGGTTTTCCCGGCCACCTGGAAGCCGAGGCGCCCGGCCCGATCCGCGGTCCCGCGCGGGCCGGTGGGCTCCTGGAGCAGCTCGTTGAGATTATCGGCAACGCGCTGATCGAGCACCCGCTTGCCGGCGGTATCCGCGCGGTACACCACGGTGCCCTGGGCGTCACGCACCTCGCTGACCAGATGCAAGGGCACGCTCACCCCGCGGTTCGCGAAACCGGCGAACGCCTGGGTGAGCTCCTTATTGGTGGGCGAGGCCGAGCCGAGCACATTCGTGAGGGAATTATCCAGGCCCGGCGTAGTTTCCGGGATCCCGGCCTCAATCGCGGCGGCGCGGGTATTGCGCGGCCCCACTTCCTCGTTGAGCTGCGCGTAGTAGGTATTCACCGAGTTCGCGGTGGCGGTGCGCATATTGATATTGCCCATATTGGCGTCGTCGAAATTACTGATGGTGATATCGCCAATTTTTAGTTCCGCGGGGGAATTGTAATAGGTGCCGTCGATGGATTTGCCCTGCTTGAGGGCCGCGAGCGCACCGAAAGGCTTGAAGGTCGATCCGGCCTGGGCGCGATCCTGAGTGACGGTATTGCGCTGGCGTTCCTGGTAGTCCGCGCCGGCGTACATCGCGTAAATACCGCCGGTGGAGGGATCCGCGGACAGCATGCCGACGTAATTGTTCTCCGGGCGGTCCTTGGGGAGCGCATTGACGACGTCGACCGCGGCCTGCTGCATGGTCGGGTCAATTGTGGTGACAATCGTATAGCCGCCCCGGTTGAGGCTGTCCTCGGTGAACTTTTCCGTGGCAATGAGCTCCTGCTGGGCGGCGGCCAGGAGATACCCGTTCGTGCCGCTGAATTGTTTGGCGGCAACGTAGTCGATGGTTGCGGGCATGGTGGCGGCCGCGGCCTGCTCGGCGGTGATATAGCCGTCCTCAAGCATGCGGTTAATGACCCGGTCGAAGCGCTGCGCGGCCCGTTCCGGATCCACCGCCGGATCCCAGGCGGAAGGCGCCGGAATAACCGCGGTGAGCAGCGCGGCCTGGTCCAGGCTCAGTTGCGCGGCGGGAATCCCAAAGTAGTTCTGGGCCGCGCTTTCAATCCCGTAGGCTCCGCGCCCGAAGTAAATGGTATTGAGGTAGTTTTCCAGAATGTCCTGTTTGGACGAATTGCGATCCACCTTGACCGCGAGCACGGCTTCTTTCACCTTGCCGATGTAATCGGTGGTGGTGCCCAGGTAGTAATTTTCGACGTATTGCTGGGTGAGGGTGGAGCCGCCCTGCCGCGCCCCGCCGCGAATATTATTAACGACGGCGCGCGCGATGCCACCCAGGTCAATCCCGGAATTGGAGTAGAAGGTGCGGTCTTCGGAAGCAACCACCGCATTCCCTATGTAATCCGGCAGGGTTTCCAGAGGCACCGGGGTGCGGTTCACCTCGTACATGCTGCCCAATGGGGTGCTGCCATCGCGGTAGTAGAGAGTGGTTTTTTCCGCGGTCGCAACGTCATCGGGGCTGGGCACGGGCAGGAAAATATAGAGGGTCACCAGGGCAACCAGGCCGCCGAAGCCCAGGGTGAAGAAGAGCCCGAGCACGAAACGCCACGAGGGAATCCAGCGGTGAATCGGCCCTTTGCCGCGGCGCGGATAATTCCATATCGAGCGCTTGCGGCGCGTTCCGCCCTGCCGCGTTCCGCCCCGGCGTGCCTCGGTCTGACGCGCGCCGGCGCGCCCCGCGGGAGCGGCGTTACGCCCAGTTTGCGTGCGTGCGCGCCCCTTCTGTGTCCGACCCGTTCGCGTTCCAGCCATCGTTACTCCCTACCGGCGCGTGGTCGCGCCGCGTATCTAGTCTGCCTCAGGTCACGCGCTCGTGGCTAACCCGCGTGGTCCAAGCTACCCGCAGCGCTTGCGGCCCGCCGTCCCTGCGGCGAACCGCGCCGCCCCGCGCCGAAGCGCAGTTGCGCGGCGCCGTAGCCGCAGCTACCCGCGGATCCCTTTCTTACGACGCCGCGAAATCTTCCGCAGGTCACGCATCTTGGTCCGCACCTCGGAATCCCGCGAGGTGAAATCCCGGTAGATCTCGCGCACTGGTTCATCAAGATCGTAAATGCCGCGTTCCGCCCGGGTTTTCGCATTCGATTCGGGCACCAGGAAAGCCTCCACCCAGCGCGAACGCGAGGACGAATCCACGAAAATCGCCTTGACAAACAGGGTGAGCGGCACGGCGAGGATCGTTCCCAGCGGCCCGAGCACCACCGCCCAGAACAACAGCGATAGGAAGGTCACGGTGGTGGACAAGCCCACCGCATCCCCGACGATCTTCGGCTGCAGCACGCCCTGAATCGTGACGTTGAGGAAGGTGAAAATCACCAGAATCCACAGCGCGGTAGCCGGCCCGCTATCCACCAGCCCCATAAGCGCCGGCGGGATCACGCCGAGGATAAAACCAATATTCGGAATGTAATTCGTGACGAAGGTCCACAGCGCCCAGGCCAGCGCCAGCGGAATCCCCAGCCACATCATCACGAAATAATTGAGGGTGGAGACCAGCAACCCGAAAAGCGTGGCCACCAGCCAGTATTGGCGCACCCGCCCCTCGAAGGAGGCCAGGGCGCGATACAGATCCGGGTCGTGATCACGCACAATATGGGCGCGTGCCGGCACGGAAAGAGTGTCAATAGTAATGAAGAAAATCGCGAGCGCCAGCACGAACATGAGGCTACCCACGCTCATAAGCGCCCCGGATGCCTGGCTGAGCAGCGAAATAATCGTGTCCATATTGAGCACGTCGCCCAGGCGCTGGCTGAGTTGATCGGTGCTCAGCCCCAGGCTTTCCAGCCAGGTCATGGTGTCCTGGAAGAGCTGGGTGAATTTATCTTCGTAGCTCATGAGGGTGCGCGGCAGCCCGGCCAGCGACCACGCCGTCAAACCCACCACCGCGAGGAGCACCACCACAATAATGGAGACGGTCAGCGTTCCGGACAGCCACCGCGGCACGTGATGGCGCAGCAGCAGGCGATGCACCGGGCGCACCGTCAGCACCAGGGTGAGGGCCAGGAACACCGGCCCCACAAAATCGTGAATGAGGTAGAGGCCCACGCATACGATGGTGAGGAGCGCCGCCGCGTGCAGCAGCTTCACCCCGAAATCCCCGCCGCTACTTGAATCCGCGCCGCGGCTGGCTTCCAGATTCCCGGAGCCGCCTTGGTCGCCGCCACCGGAATGTTCCGTATCGCTTGCCTTCCCTAAGGCCGACGACGCCGCCCCTCCCGCGCTCTCCTCGCCGCCGCTATCGCTACCCGCCCGGGAGCCCGCAACCTGAGTGGGCAGGGTGTTAATAGCCTGGGCAATGCGATCACGTGGAATATCACCTGGTCGAGTGGCGGCCATAGGATCCTCCGTCCTGGTGGGAGTCCCGGTGGCGGATGCGCGCCGGGTCGTGTACGTCTTTATCTTGCCAGTTTTCCGCGGCTCGCACGGATTCCCGCGCCCCGCGGGGAAAGGAGCACGCGGGCCGCGGTGGCGGCGTCGTACCGAAAAAACAGTTGCTAAAGCGTGACCGGGGCGGGCCTCCCGCCGCTGGCGCGCACGAACAGCGCGTACGCGCCGGCCACGCACCACACCATCACGATGAGGGCGAGCTGCACTTCGCGCGACCACCCGATGGTTGGCAGCACCAGGATCGCCACCCCGGCAGCGATGCATTCCGAAATATTGAAAAGCACGTCGTAAATGGAGAAGGCGCGGCCGCGGAACTCATCCGCGGTATCGGATTGCACGATGGTATCCACCGCGATTTTGGCGCCCTGCACCCCAATCCCGAAAATAAAGAGCCCGGCCATCACCCAGGTCAGGTTCGTGGTGGCCGCGATGATTGCCTGGCCGGCGGTGCCGCCCACCAGCGCGCATACCACCCACCAGCTCGGGCTCATGCGTTCGTGGGCGAGAGGCGTGAGGATAATCGACACCCCGTGCCCGAGCACCATCATGCCCAGCAGCATCCCGAAATAGGCGATGCCGGCGTCGGCGTTGGCGGGGTCGGCGTAGAGGTTGCGGCCGGCCAGCACGATGGTGATGAGCTGCATCCCGTATACGAAACGATGCAGGGACATGGTGGTGAGGGCCGCGGCCGGGGTGCGCCGGGCAATGAGGTAGCGCAGCGCCGCCACCAGGTCGCGCGCCGCCGCCAGAAGCGCTGTGCCGAACGAACCGCGCGGGCGGGTATGCGGGCCTAGCTCGTCGCGCCCCAGCAGGCTCGCCACCCCCGATCCGCCCAGGTAGAGCGCCAGCGCACACACCAGCGCCCCCACTTTTTGCATCTCCTCCCCGGGCAGCGCCAGCCGCAGGAAAAACGCCAGAATCGCGCCCAGCGCGGTGGAAGCACCCCCGAGGGTCGGCACCAGAGAATTCGCCACCAGGAGCCGCTCGCGCGACTCCACCACATTCGGCAGCCCCGCGCTCATGCACGCCAGCAGAATCCGGTTGAGCCCGAGGGTCACGAGGGCCAGCACGTAGGTTAGCCACACAATATTCGCCAGCGTGGTCACCACCAGCGCCGCCGTGAGGGCGGCCCGGATCTGGTTGCCGTACACCAAGATTTGGCGGCGGCGCCACCGGTCAATAAAGGGACCGGTAAAAGGCCCCACCAGGGAGAAGGGCAGCAGCAGCACCACGAGGGACAGCGCCACCCCGTGCACATCCGCGCTCGCGGCCGGGTTGAAGAAGAAAAGCGAGGCCAGGCCGATTTGGAACATGCCGTCCCCGCACTGGGTGACGAGCCGGACCGAGAGCAGCTTGAGGAAGCCCCGCGAGCGGGCCAGGGAGCGCAGATCGCCAACGAGTTTCACTGGGCGTCCCACCATTCCAGCAGGCGCTTCTCGGCTTCCTCCACACCCAGCGGGCCTTCGTCCAGGCGCAGGGAGAGGAGGTACTGGCGGGCTTTGCCCACCTGCGGGCCGGGCTGGAGGCCGAGCAGCTCCATAATGCGGGTGCCGTCAATATCGGGGCGCACCGCCTCGAGCTCCTCGCGTTCACGCAGCTCAATAATGCGGCGTTCCAGTTCGTCATTCGCGGCGTGCAGGCGCGCCACCCGCCGCCGGTTCTGGGAGGTGATATCGGCGCGGATGAGGCGCAGCAGGCGCGGGAGGAGCTCCCCGGCATCGCGCACGAACCGCCGCACCGCGCTATCGGTCCAGTCGTGTTCGCCAAATCCGAAAGCCCGCAGGTGCAGCTCGACCAGCCGCGCCACGCTTTTCGTCGTCGTTTTATCAAAACGCAGTTCACGCATACGCGCGCGCGTCATTTTCGCGCCCACCACATCGTGGTGGCGGAACGTGACCGAACCATCGCTTTCGAAACGGCGGGTGGCCGGCTTACCGATATCGTGGAACAGCGCGGCCAGGCGCAAAATAAGATCCGGCCCGGGCACCTCCTCATCCTCCAGCGCAATCGCGTTATCGACCACCTGGAGGGTGTGCTGGTACACGTCCTTGTGGCGGTGCTGGGCATCCACGGTATTGGTGAGCGCCGCGACTTCGGGCAGCACGCGCTCGGCCACCCCGGTGTACACCAGCAGCTCAATGCCGCGGCGCGGGGCGGGCGCGGTCATGAGGCGTTCCAGTTCGGCGCGGATGCGTTCCTGGGAGACGATCTCCAAGCGCTCGGCGTAATCCGCCATGGCCCGCAGCACATTGGGAGCCACGTCGAAACGCAGCTGCGCGGCGAACCGCGCCGCCCGCATGATCCGCAGCGGATCATCATCGAAGGACTGCGCCGCGGTAACCGGCGTGCGCAATTGCCCGGCGAGGAGGTCATCCACCCCGCCGCACGGGTCCACCAGTTCGAGGCTGGGCAGGCGCACCGCCATCGCGTTGACGGTGAAATCGCGCCGGGTGAGGTCACCTTCGAGGTTGTCACCAAAATCCACATCGGGTTTGCGCGAACCGATGGTGTACGTATCGGAGCGGTACGTTGTTACTTCGACGACGACGTCACCGCGCCGCGCCCCCACCGTGCCAAATTCCCGCCCGATATCCCAGGTGGTTCCCCACTGGGCGAGGAGTTTTTCGGTGGTTTCCGGGCGGGCAGAGGTGGTTAGATCAAAGTCGTGAATGGGGGCGCCGAGGAAGGCATCGCGAACCGGGCCGCCCACGAGGGCCAATTCTTCGCCATGATCTGAGAAGATAGAAGCTAGTTGCAAGATGTCGGCCGGGATATTCGCCAGGGCGCGCTGGCCTGCCAGGAGCAGGAGGGCGCGGCGCTGGCCCGGAGGCATATCGTCCGTTGTTGGAGTCTTCGGAGTCTGTTGAGAAGTGGTCACCCTTAAAGGTTGCCACATCTGGGGGCCCTGACCGTTAGTTGTAGTGTTAGAGGTATGTCGAAGTCAGCACCGTTGCCCTCCAAGTTCGGGGGCCGTAGATCCTGGAGGCGCGCCGCTGCCGTGCACCAGGCTTCTGCGCGGCGCCACTCTCTTCCGGTGGTGAACGAAACGAGTGCCGGGGGAATTGTGATCGGGGTGCGCGGCGGGAAGGCCTACGTGGCGGTGATCGCGCGGCGCAACCGCGGCGGGCGGCTGGAGTGGTGCTTACCCAAGGGGCACCTGGAAGGTAATGAAACACCCGAAGAAGCCGCCGTGCGGGAAATCGCGGAGGAAACCGGGATTACCGGGCGGGTGCTCATGCATTTGGCCACTATTGATTACTGGTTCTCCGGCACCAACCACCGCGTCCATAAAGTTGTGCACCACTTTTTATTGGAGGGGATGTCCGGGCATATCACCGTTGATAACGACCCGGATCACGAAGCGGAAAAGGCCGAGTGGGTGCGCCTGGATCGGGTGGCCTCCCGCCTCGCCTATCCCAATGAACGCCGTATCGTGGCCTCGGCCCGCGCGATTCTCGCGGGGGAGGAATGATGTGGCGGGGCGCGCTTGCCGGGGCCGTGGCGGCCTGGGTGCCGTTGAGTGCTCTTGGGTTGGTGGGTACTAGTGCCGCGGCGGGGTTAGCGGGCACGCAAGGTTTGGCCGCGCAGGTGGGGCCCGCACAAAATTCGCCCGCGCACGTTCTTCCGGGGCAGGTTCTTCCCGCACGCCCGGCGGCCGCGCCTAGCGTAGACATCGTGGACGTGGGCGCCCCGGTGCTCGGTAAGGATGCCACCCTCACCCTCACCGCCACCGTGACGAATTCCACCACGGAAACCCGCCATCTCAATTCGGTTTCGCTCTATATCCAGCGCTACGTGCCGTCCTCGCGCAGCGCGGTGCTCAGCTTCATGCGCGCGGAACCCGCCGGCCTGGCCCTTTATGACACCCTCACCCCGGATGCGGATATTGCGCCGGGCACCTCCACCCGCGTCACCTTTTCGATTCCGCGGGAGCGGATTCCCGCCGAGTGGGGGCCACGCGGGGTCCAGGTGAGTGCCGTGGTGGACGGGGAAACTGCCACGGACCGTAGTTTTATTGTCACTGCTCCTGGCGACGACGCCGCACCTGCCCCCATCAGCGCAATTGTGCCGGTCACGCGCTCCCTGAGCGATGTGGGCAGCGCCCCGACCCTCGAGGAGCAGGTCTACACCAGCCTCACCGCGCCCTCGGCCAGCCCGCAGCCGCCGGCCGCGGTGCCGGCTCCGGCTTCAGCTTCAGCAAGTACGCCCACGCCGAGCACTCCGGCCGGAGCTGCTGCCCCTTCGCCGACCGCCTCCGCCACCGCGGGAAGTTCCGCCGTGCCGAGCTCCACGTCTGTTGCCGACCCGGCCGCGAGCGCCTCGCCGGCCGCGCCGTCGGTTTCGCAGGGGGCGACTTCCCCGGCTGCGCCGTCGGCCCCAAGTAAAACGCCCACCGCTTCGGCTCCGTCTTCGCCTTCGGGTTCCGCGGCGGAGGCCGGGCAGTTGCCTCATCGCTTGCAGACTTTGAACTATTTTGCGCACCCGGGGGTAAGTGCCGCGGTTGATCCGCTGCTCATCGCGGGTGATCCGGAGCGGGCCGCGTTGCAAACTTTTGCGTCCGCGGCCGGGACCAGCGTGTTCTTCGGTTTGGGGGCGGATGTGGATGCCGCGGCGCTCACCCATGCGGGGCGCGCGGATAAGCTCGCCCTGGCGCGGCAGGACGCGGTGCAGGCGGCGCAAACGTCCGGATTTGCGGCGCGTTCTGATATTGCGGTCACGGCGCTGGGGGTGGATCGAGCCACCGCGCGGGCGCTGCGCGATGCCGGGGCCGCGGCGCTTATCACCACCGATGTGGATGCCGCGCATGCCTCCTGGCTCAGCCCGAGCGGGCGGGTGAATATTCCGCTCGCTGCGGACGGGAGTGATACGTGTTCGCTGAGTGATGCTCGCGGTGATGTGGAAGATTCTGAGGCCGGTGCGGATGAAGCCGCGGCGCTGCGCGCGGACGGCGTGCTCTCCGCCCTGGTGCAGGGATATTTACCCAGTTCAGACGAGGCAAATGTGCTCGCCTCCGGGGGTGGGGAAGGTTTGCCAGAAGCTGCCGGGAGCCGGCTCTCCGCCATCGATGCCCGCCAAACAGCTCTCGCGCTTTCCGCTGCCACCTACCGGGAACTGCCCGCCGCGCCGCGCGCCCAGGTAGTGCTGGTGGATCGGCCGGAAAGCGGGGCGCTAGCCCGGGCCGGGGCGCTGCCGGATCGCGATATCGGGGCCGCGCTCGGGGCGCTCACGAGTGCGCCGTGGTTGGCGCCCACCGCAGCCGGGGATCTTCTGGACGCACCCGCGGCCGGGTGTGCCCAGCTTCCCGAGGAACGCGTACTGCCTGGCGAGATTTCCGCGGCAATGCTGGCCCGCGGCGATGCGCATGTCACCACCATTTCCACCACCGCTGCTCTTACTCCGGTGCCAGCTAGTATCACCGGGCCGGTCACCCATCACGCTGCACAATTGGCGGGGGTGGCGCTCCGCGACCACCACGCGCAGCGTGAGGAACTATCCGCGCAGCTCACGCAGCTCGCCGAGGAAATGGCCGGCGCCGTCACGGTCCAGCCCTCCTCCACGATTAACATCATTTCGGAAAACGCGGATCTGCCCGTGCATGTGCATAATTCGCTTCCCGTTCCCGTGGGCGCGGTGGTGGAATTGCGCGCCGAAGATTTCCGCATCGTGCCCTCCGATCCCGTTGCGGCAACAATCCCGCCGGCCGCCTCCGTCACGGTGGCGGTGCCGGTGCAGGCTTCCGGCTCGGGGAATGTCACGGTGACGGCCGCGGTGACCGACCCGGTGGGCACCGCGATCGGCGCGGTGCAGGATATTAATGTGCGGGTGCGCGCCGGCTGGGAAACCACGGGGACGTATATTATTGGCACGCTCCTCGGGGTGCTCTTGCTCGGTGGGATCGCACGCAGCCTGCGTAGCGGGCGGCGTTCGGGCGGCGTCGACCCAGAAAAACATCTCCACAATTTACGTGAGGCTAGCGCGGCGGAAGAAGCCGGGCCGCGCGCCGTCGATAAACTGCGCGAGGAACACGAAATACCATAGGAGTAATGTGGCCGCGAGGCACGGCAAGGAGGAACTGTGAGCGCCATCGGAACCAGGGGCATGACTCTCGCCGGTCGCTACCGCCTGGAGAATTTGTACGAGGAGCAACTCGATATTGCGGGTACCGAGCAGTGGTACGCCGTGGATGACGCGCTCGGCACCGCGGTGCGGGTGCTGCTCATCGGGGATATTCCCACGCGCGCGGATGCGCTGGACGCGGCGCGGCGCACCGGGTTGCTCGACGACGCGCATATCGTGCGCACGCTCTCTGTTGGCGAAAATTTCGTGGTGAGCGAGATTCCGTTGGGCACCTCGCTCACCGGGTACGTGCACGGGGAAGGTTTTGCGCCCGAGCAGGCCAAGGCCGTGGTGTGCGAACTCGCCGCGATTCTCACCCAGGTTTCCGGGCGCGGCATGCGGCATTTGCGTATTACGCCATCGCGGGTGCGAGTGGGCGATGCCGGCGACGTGTACTTGGATGGCATCGGTATTGACGCAGCTCTGGCCGGTGCGCGCACGGATGAATACGATCCGGCCAGCCTCAATAACGCCGAGGCCGCGGACCTGGTGCTGTTCCTGGCGACCCTGCTCGAGGGCGCCCAGGCGGATGAGACCACCCTCGAGGCGCTGGCGCGCGATGATTCGCTACCCGACGATATTCGGGAGGTTTTCCGGCGCACGCTTTCCCCGAAGCGCTTACTTTCCCCCGGGGAGGTATTGCGCAGCCTCGTGCCGTTCAACCGGCCTGACCTGCGGGAATTCCCCGATCCGGTGCTGGTGGCGCCGCAGCTGCCCGGCGGCGGGGATTCCCGTTTCGGTTTCGACCCGCTGGGCGGGCACGTGCGCGGGGGCGCGATTGGCCGCGTCACCTTGGGTTCCAGTCACGTTTCCTTCGGCGCCGAAGATTCTGAGAACGACGACGCCGCAGCTGCCACCAGTGCATCCGGCGAGGCGGCGGAGTTGAGCGAGGCTGGTGAAGCTGGGGACTTTGGCGGTTCGGGTGACTTCGGCGGGCCGGGCGCGACCGGTGCCGTTCCCGGAGTTGGCGAAGGCGTGCACCCCGGAGAAGAAGCGCCAGAAAACGAGGACGTCTCGGCCGGCGAGCTATCCGGAACTGGTGAGGCATCCGAACCCGGCGAACCGTCCGAACCCGGCGAACCATCCGAAGCCGATGAAACTTCCGCGGCTCCTTCAGCCGCATCGGCCTCCTCCGCTATCGGATCCCAAGAATTGGATCCTGAGGGCGTATCCGGGGCGAATTTCGAAGGCGACGTCGATACCGAATTAGGCATTACCGCAGCTCCGGAAGTGGAACTCCACCCGCAGTGGGTCTCCCCGGAGGAATTCCGCGATGAGGAGGAAACCGAGCGGGATTCCGAGGCCAGCTCCCCGGCCGGATCGGAGCTTCATGCCGAGCAACCTTCGGCACAGGATTCCCCCATCGAGGAAACGGAAGTAAACACTGTTTACGCTGATCGTGGTGAAACCAAGGCTGAGGAAACTCCCGAGATCAACATCAATAGCCACCGTGGTCATGCTGCCGGTGGCGGCGTCGTCGCTCAAGATGCCGCAACTCCGCGGTTCCAGCCGCATTTCCCCTCGCTACGCGAAGCGGAACGTGAGCTGGAAGAATGCGAACGTGAGGCGGCGGAACACGAAGCCGCCGCGCGTGCCGCTGCTGAACGCGAAGCCGCTCGGCACGAAAGCGCAGAACGTGAAGCCGCCGCAGCGGAACGCGAGCGCGATTCCGCTCCCACGGTTGCGATAAACACTGTTCACAGCGCGGCGAACCCGCAGCGGCGTTCTATTATGAACGTCGGCGATGAGGAGAATGGCGGCCAATCCGAGCGAGCGAATAAGCCCGCCGCGGCGGCTGGAGCTGCTGCCGCCGCTACTGCCGCCGCCACTCCCGTGCCCGCAACACCTCAGGCGGCACCCCGTATTCACCCGGTTTCGGCGGCCGCGCGCGCGAGTGCCGCTCCGGCGAAAGTCGCTGCCCGCACCCGCGGGGATCGCAAGCCGGCCACTCGGCCCCCCGCTCCTTCGCGGCCGATTATCGCCGATGAGGAAAACGGGCGGGCCCTCGGATCGCGCATTTTCGATTCCTCCAAGCTCATCGTTGCGGGCGCAATCGGCCTGGTCGCAGTGGCTTTGTACTTCGCGGTGACCACCTTCTTCCGGCCCACGGACGTGTCCACCCGCCCGCCGGTGATTTCCGCCGCGCCTTCTGCCTCGGCCGATGCGCAAGGTGCCGAAGGCCAGGGTGCCCAGCCGGGTGCGAGTGCCGCGCCCTCGCCCAGCTCCGCGGCTCCGCAGATCGTTTCGGCGAATCTTCTCAACCCGCAGAAGAGCGAGGCGGATGAGGATTATCCGAAGACACTCCCGCTGGCCATCGATAAGAATCCGGCAACGGAATGGGCCAGTTGGGAATACTTGCGCAATCCGAAATTCGGCCTGCTCAAAGACGGAGTCGGGATTGAGCTGCGCTTGGCGAAGCCGTCCACCGTCAAGGAAGTGACCTTGCAGTTGAGCGGCCAGGGCGGGAATGTGCAGTGGCGTGATACCACCGCGGATCAGCCCAGTGGTGGCACTGTGGTGACCGAAGGTCCAATGAGCGCGAAAACAACGCTTACTGCACCAACACCAGTAAACAGTGATCACGTGGTGTTGTGGTTCACTGAATTGCCGAAGAATGCGGCTGGGCAGTTCAAATTGCAGATTTCTGAGATCACCGTGAAGTAAACACTGTTTACAGACGGCGTTTATGGGCAGTGTTTACAGACGGCTGTATCGACGGTGTTTACAGACAGCGCTTATATGCGGCCGGGAATAGCCACGCACCCCGGGACGTTGTACCCAATGATGTGCCCGATGGGGAGCGGTGTGCTCGCGCAACGCGGCACGCTCACTCACAAGAACACAGGAGAAATATGACCGAGAGCGATATTCGTGACGTCATCATCGTCGGATCGGGGCCGGCGGGCTGGACCGCCGCGCTGTACACCGCACGCGCGGGCCTGAAACCGCTGGTGATCGGCGGTGCCATCGATGCCGGTGGCGCACTCATGACCACCACCGAGGTGGAAAACTACCCCGGCTTCCCGGATGGAATTTTCGGGCCCGACCTCATGGCCAATATGCAGCAGCAGGCCGAAAAATTCGGTGCGGAAATGGAGTACGACGACGCTCTCTCCATGGACCTGAGTGGCGATGTCAAGATCGTGCGCACCGATGAATCCGAATTCCGGGCCCGCACGGTCATCCTGGCCCTCGGGTCGGCCTACAAGAAGCTCGGTCTGGATGGCGAGACCATGTTCGCCTCCCGCGGGGTTTCCTACTGCGCCACCTGCGATGGCTTCTTCTTCAAGGATCAGGAAATCGCCGTGGTGGGCGGCGGGGATAGCGCCGTCACGGACGCCCTCTTCCTCACCCGCTTCGCGACCAAGGTACACGTGATCCACCGGCGCGATGAGCTGCGCGCCTCGAAAATCATGGCGGATCGCCTCCTCGCCGACCCCAAGATTGTCATGCACTGGAACAGCGAAATCACCGATATTCAGGGGGAAGACGGCGGTTCCATGAACGTGCTCACCCTCCACAACAACGTGACCGGAGAAGATTCGAATCTCGATGTGACCGGCCTTTTCGTGGCCATCGGTCACCTCCCGCGTACGGACATTCTTGGGGGACAGCTTAAATTGGACGACGGCGGCTATATCGTCGTGAACCACCCGCACACCGAAACCTCGATTCCCGGAGTTTTCGCTTGTGGAGATGTCGTGGATCGGTACTACCGCCAGGCTATTTCCGCAGCTGGCACCGGGTGCCGGGCGGCTCTCGACGCGGAACGCTACCTTGAAAACCTCGCGGCCCAGCAAGCTGCCGCAGGTGGTAGCGTGGCGTAACTGCTTTGGTGGGGCGCTGCGAGACTAGCGCAGCCTAACCACTTTGGTAGGGGTGCTGCGAAACTCGCGCTGTGTAACTCCTTTAGTGCGAGCGCTACGGGACTCCCACGGTGATCGTTTCGTGCAACTCAGCGCGGCGTACCGCTCATTTATATATGTCGAACCGGCGAGGTGGATCTCTGATCCGCCTCGCCGTTTCGCGTTTAGGATGATGGCTAGGGTTCCTACCCGCCCAGCCGGAAGGAGGCGCCATGGCCACGTATCGACCTGACGTTCCTACTTTGCTACTCTTTACAGCTTCGTGGGTTCCCTATGATCGGCCAATGCGCGTGATTTTCGAGGAGTGCGTCGTCGACCTTCATCGTTTAATACCGGACGTAAGCTTCGACGCATGGTGCGTCAATCTGGACGTTCTCACTCAGCCACCCGTAGGCCCGCGACGCAACTCCGAAACCACCGCCGCTACCGGAGCGGATGCCGAGATGCAGCACATTCTTCCCGGTGGCGCTCCGGAACATCAGATCGACTTTTCCGAGCTCTCCGCAGACGTAACCCGCGCAATTCAGCGCGCTCTGGGTTATGGCGGTATCGATCCGCTGGAAGATGAGCCGGCCGGTGGTGACCTCGCTGATAGTGACCCCGCGAATAGTGATCCCGTCGTTAGCGATCCCGCACATACCGATTCCGGCGACACTCCCGCCACTGATACTGGCGCTTCGGATTCCAGTGCTTCGGATTCTGGCCCCAGGAACGATGCCATTCCAGAAACTCACGCGTCAAATCCGTGGGAGGAAGTCGCTTCTTTTATCCCGCGGCTCGGATGGCTGCCGACCCTGCTCCTTGTCTACCAGGGCAAGGAATATGCACGGTTTGCGGGGCTGGTTCCCAAACTTGAAATCCGCGCTAAGCTCCTGGAGCAGCTCCCGGCTCTCGCGGAATTGGGGAGCCTCGGGAAACTCGCGGCTTCCGAATAAACGCGGTGCTGACACGGGCCTTTCTTTGCGGGTACGCTACTACCCCATAGGACTCACACGCTCGGGCCGGCGATATTTCTGCAGTAGCTCCGCGATAGTCCCGCGGTTCTCTCGTGGTAATCCTATGATTGCCCCGCGATTGAATGATGCACAGAGCACACCGGCGGAGATTGTTTTATCGCGGCCCCGAGCGTGGCACACTTAGTGTGTTAAAAGAGAAGGAGAACGTATGGGCGAGCAGCACGCCGGTCCCGGATTTACCAGACTTGATCCATGGTACAATGTCTATGCTGATCGAGCTTTAGGAATGAAGCAATCTGAGGTTCGTCAGCTTTTCGCAGTTGCAAATCGCCCGGAAGTTGTGTCTCTTGCAGGGGGAATGCCTAATATTAGCGGGCTGCCTCTGGACTTCCTCGCGGAGATGACCGCACGGCTCATTCGGAATAATGGCGCCAAGATGCTACAGTACGGCGGCGGTCAAGGCACTGAAGAGCTCCGCGAAATGATCGTGGAAGTGATGCGGCCCGAAGGAATTCGCGCCCACCCGGACGACATCAATATTACGACCGGCAGCCAGCAAGCCCTCGATCTCGTTTCCCAAATCTTCATCAACCCGGGCGATGTTGTTATTGCCGAAGCTCCTTCCTATGTTGGGGCGCTGGGAACTTTCCGGGCTTACCAAGCCCATGTGGTGCACGTGGAGATGGATGCCAACGGCCTGATTCCTGAACAACTTGAGGAAACCATCAAGGATTTGGAAGCCGTCGGGAAGCCAATCAAGTTCCTGTACACCATCCCTAATTTCCACAACCCGGCCGGCGTGAGCCAATCTGAGGAACGCCGCCGGCGCATTGCCGAGATTTGCGATGAACGCCATGTTCTTATCGTGGAAGATAATCCCTATGGTCTGCTTGGTTTCGACGGCGATCCCATTCCCGCCATCCAGACCTTCAACCCGGACGGTGTTGTGTACCTCGGCTCTTTCTCTAAGACCTTCGCACCGGGGTTCCGGGTGGGCTGGGCGTTGGCCCCGGCCGCACTAAGCGCGCGTCTCACCCTCGCCGCGGAAAATGCGATCCTGTGCCCGACCACCTTCGGCCAGCTCGCTATCGCCGAGTATCTGCGCACCTACGACTGGTATCAGCAGGTCAAGGAATACCGCGGCATGTACGCCGAGCGGGGGCAGGCCATGCAGGCCGCGCTCGAAAAATACATGCCCATGTGCACGTGGAATAAGCCGCGCGGTGGTTTCTATACCTGGGTCAAACTACCCGGCGGCCTCAATGCGCACGAGATGCTTCCCCGCGCGGTGAAGAACCTCGTCGCGTATGTTTCCGGCACTGCTTTCTTTGCGGACGGCCAGGGTACTGACCATATGCGGCTGTCCTTTTGCTACCCCACCCCGGAACGCATTACCGAGGGCGTGCGCAGGCTCGGCGAAGTTATTAGCCAAGAAAATGACTTGGTCCAGATGTTCGGCGTGGATGATTCCTCGCCACAGGCAACGAAGTGATTCGATTGCTATCGGTTCTCATCAGTGATGAGTAGAGTGAAGTCCGGAGGGAAAATGGACAATATTCTTACCGTTGCTATTCTTGCCGGTGGTCTCACGCACGAACGCGATGTGTCGCTGAGTTCGGGGCGTCGGGTTGCCACGCTCCTGCGGGAGGCGGGCGCGCAGGTCAAGGTTCTCGATGTTGATGCAACCCTGCTTCAGCGCCTCAGCTCCATGAATCCTACGGTGGTGTGGCCGTTGGTGCACGGCGCGACCGGAGAAGACGGAGCTCTTCAAGATCTGCTTTCTCTCAGTGGGTACCGTTTTGTAGGTTCGACGGCGAACGCCGCCCGAATCGCCTCTAATAAAACGGTCGCACAATCGCTTTTGCGCCACGCCGGGCTTGCCGTACCGTGGTCGGTCAGCTTCCCGGAAGCTCTTTTCCGCGAGGTTGGGGTCGCGCCCATTCTTGATCTTCTCGGGGAACGCTATGAATTCCCACTGGTGGTGAAGCCGAATTTGGGCGGGTCAGCACTGGGAGTAACTATCGTTGATAAGCCGGGGGACCTCCCCCGGGCGATGGTCGATTGCTTCGCCTACGGGGAAGAAGCACATGTCGAAACCTTTATCGCCGGAACGGAAGTTTCCGTTTCGGTTATTGACGGGCCGGAAGGTCCTATCGCGCTCCCTCCGGTCGAAATTGAGACCGACGGACCTTATGATTACGACGCGCGCTACTTCGCTGGCCGCGCAAAGTACTATGTACCTGCTCGTCTCTCTGATGAGGAAAAGGCACGGGTTACCGAAGCCGCGCTCACGGCGCATACCACCCTCCGACTTCGCGATGTTTCCCGGATTGACCTCATCGTGAAAGAAGGTACTCCGTATGTCATCGATGTCAATATTGCACCGGGGATGACGGAGACTTCACTGCTTCCCCAAGCTGTCGAAGCATATGCGCGCGAGAATGGGACTAGCCCCGAATCGCTCTACCTGCAAATCCTGCACCGCGCAGCGGATCGGGATGTCAGCGAGCCGGAAGACCTCCCTGAAATGGTGAAGTAGCGGCATAGGAACTCCAGGCAAGTCTCCAAGCAGCGGGCAATGTTTCACGTGAAACATTGCCCGCTTTCTTTTCCACAATGCTAGGAGCGCCGTTCAACCTGCGCAATTAGCACGATAATAGTGACGCGTTACTGTCGGCAAAAATGCATATGTTGACTCGCCGTTTATGCAATGCACTACTCGGTCAAACCCACATAATTCCAGCTACGTAGATGCATTGGCCAGAATGTTTCACGTGAAACATCCACCAGTGGTGTAACCTAACTTGGCGCAATTTAGTCAGGTTTACGAAAGTGTAAGCGGGGCGAAAAGTAGCCCAATTCCGACGGTCGAAAAGTAGCCCAAAATTTTTTGGTCGCGTCAGTGTTACCATCACTCAAGCCCAATGGCTACTCATCACGGAACACCCTCCCTACCGGTAAAGCGATAACTCATACCCATATGAGTAAAAATCTAGGCCAATTGGGTCTCTAAAGTTGCATGAGTCAGGCGTAGTTTGTCGATTACTTTCCAGCCATGGCTAATAGTAGCTACCCGCATAAAGGACCTGTCTATGAATAAGAAAACGGGGCAATGTTTCACGTGAAACATTGCCCCGCTATCGAAAGAGCTGCCTACTATTCTTTGCCAGTTTCCCCTTCAGGAATATCTACACCAGTAACATCCGGCGCAAGTACACTCAAAATGCGATTGAGATCCTCCAGGGAACCGAAGTCAATGCGCATGGTTCCCTTCGTGCGGCCCATATCGACCTTCACACGAGTATTGAGGCGGTCGCCCAATTGCGTTGCTACCGAACTCAATTCGTTTTCATAGCGCTTCACACGAACTCGGCGAACAGAAGCTGGCGTGGATTCATCCCCGAGCGCAACGATCTCCTCAACCGCGCGGACGGACAATCCTTCTGCCACGATTCGCTGCGCCAGCCGCTCCATCGCACCAGCGTCGGCAAGACCAAGCAAGGCACGCGCGTGCCCGGAAGACAGCACGCCCGCTGCCACCCGCCGCTGCACCAACGCCGGAAGTTTCAAAAGTCGCAAGGTGTTAGTGATCTGGGGACGTGAGCGAGCAATCCTCTTCGCCAGTTCATCTTGTGTGCATTGGAAGTCCTCAAGTAATTGCTGATAGGCAGCTGCTTCTTCCAACGGGTTGAGATCAGCTCGGTGCAGATTCTCAAGAAGCGCATCACGGAGCAAATCTTCATCAGAAGTGCGCCGAATAATCGCGGGAATATGAGTCAAGCCCGCCCGTTGGGTAGCACGCCAGCGCCGCTCGCCCATAATGAGTTCGTATCGAGCTTCCGGATGGTTATCCAAAGGGTCACTAAGTGGGCGAATAACAATGGGTTGAAGAACGCCCACTTCTTTAATCGACTGTGCGAGTTCCTCTAAATCGTCATCATCGAAATTAGTACGAGGCTGTGCTCGATTGGGAACGATAACATTGACATCAATCTCTCCGTAGGTGGCACCCGGCACGGCAACGAGGTCATCTTCCGATGTTTCACGTGAAACATTGTTCGGCTCTGTTGCGTCAATCCCCGCGACACCGTGAGTCCCCGCCGCAACAGCGCCAACCTCAACAACGGGAGCTTCCTCGATTACGTTAGTACCCTCAGCTCCAACAGCCTTCGCTCCAGTTATTACGCCCTGCGATTCGACTACACCATCCGGTGTCCCGGCCGCACCACTACCGCCCTGAGTCTTCTTACTAGCCACCTTCTTCTTAGATGCAGCAGCTGACGGTTTCGAAGCTGTGCGCTTGGAACCGCCCGATGTTTCACGTGAAACATTCTCGCCCGCCGAGCCATATCCAAGATCGAGGGGATTAGCCTCGTCCTGTTGAGAGTCACGCTGCCGTGAGCCCGCAGCCTCCCGCGAACCCGAGTCCTTCTTCTTCGCCGTACCGAAAAAGATATCGATGGGACTTTCGGTATTCTCTGCCTGTTCCGGTGGAATGAGAGCACCGAGTCCACTGCCTAAACCGCGCCGTTTGCGAGTTGCCACGATGGATCCTAACTATGAGAGAGCTGAAAATTCTTTTGCTGCCGCAAGGTACGCAATAGCCGCCCGATTCCGGGGATCGTGGGTGAGTACGCTCTTCCCAAAGGACGGCGCCTCCGCAGCAGCCACGGAGCGAGGAATCTCCGTGTGAAGCACCCGGTCACCGAAGTGTGAACGCACTTCTTCGGATACATCCTTCGCTAGATTTGTGCGGGTATCCACCATCGTCACGATAAACGCCGAGATATGTAGCTTCTCATTGCGAGATGAGCGCACATCCTCAACCGTCTGTACCAATTGAGCCACACCCTGGAGCGCATAAAATTCCGCCTGAATCGGTACCAGCACCTCATCAGCAGCCACCAGCGCACTCACCGGCAACAGCGCCATACTCGGCGGGCAATCAATAAATACAAAGTCGAAAGCCTTGCCCTGCGCCGCGAAACTATCCATTGTTTCCCGGATCGCATCGCGTAAAATAGAGTACCGCCCCGGCACCTGGCCTAATTCAAAATCAACGGCTGCCAAGGTAATACTCGAGGGAGCCACGTAGAGATTCGGAATATCCTCGAGTTGAATAAGAACATCCTCGAGCCGTGCTTCGCCCTTAAAAACTTCGTAAACGTCAGTGCGTTCTTCCCGCGGGCTAATACCCAAGCCGGTGGAGGCATTCCCTTGCGCATCCGCATCAACAAGTAAGACTCGCATCCCGTTGAGAGCGAGGGCAGCGGCCATATTCACGGCAGTAGTGGTTTTGCCGACGCCACCCTTTTGATTCGTCACCGCAACAACGCGGGTATGTTCCGGCTTCTGGAATTTACTCGCCTTTACCTTCTTGAGGCGCTTAAAATCCTCCCGAAGTTCGCGGGCGATCGGAGTGTCCCGATCCTGTGGTGCAGGCGAAGGTGCCGAACTCGGCGCAGCACGACGTCCAACTTTTTTACGGGGATCACTCATAAATAACGCCCTCCTTACCTCAGAACATTCTAGCCGGTATCAGGCCGTCTCTGCGCCGCCGTCATCTGCATCACGCGCGTTATCCACAAGCGCCACACATCACGAACGTATGTTCGATAGACCTGGCCGAATCGGAACACGTCCCGTATAAATCCAGCACACATCCCTTATAAAACCGGGCCCCACAACTAAGCCGTGGAAAACTAAGTAGCAAACAACCAAGTTCTGAAGCCCAGTAACCCATCAACCCAGCAACACGCCCATCTGGCCTACGAAGCCTTCTTGACCACCTCGACCACTCGAGTAGCCTCGTCTGTCCCGAAGGGCACCACAGTATGAACCGCAACCTCCGCAGCTCCGTAACGCTGCAACTGCGCTGCGGCGTCGTTAATTTCTTGGGCGGCACGCTCGCCCTTAAGGGCGACCAGGCGTCCGCCAGGTTTGACCAGCGGCATCGTCCACGGCAGTAATTTCTTGAGTGCCGCGACGGCACGGGCGGTCACAATATCCGCCGCGAACCGACCCTTCAACTGTTCGGCGCGGGCGGTCCGCACCTTGACGTTCCGCAAATCCAGCTCGCCCACCACGTAGCGCAGCCATTCGGTACGCCGCCCCATGGACTCAATCAACGTGACGGTCACGTCCGGCCGCACAATTGCCAGCACAATTCCGGGAAAACCGGCACCGGAACCCACATTGCCCACCGTGGCATTCGCCGGGATGAATTCCTCAATAGCGAGGGAGTTAAGCAGGTGCCGAGACCACAAGCGGCCCAGTTCGCGCGGACCCACAAGCCCGCGCACTTCGCCTTCTTCTTCGAGCAGGCGCGCAAAATGAAGCAAGGTTCCCCATGTCGCCGTGCCGAAATGCTCGGCACCGGCGGCAGGAGGAACCTCGATCATCGGATGTTCTTCCGCCATATATGCGTATTAATCCTCGCCTTAGTCTTCATCCGCGGGCTTGATAACCACGTGACGCCCGGCGCCCACACCTTCGGAATCGGAAACGAGCCCGGCGGCGGCAGCGGCGTCGTGCACAACCTTGCGCTCGAAAGGATTCATGGGATCCAGCTCGATTTCATCGCCGGTTTCCTGCACCTCGCGGATGGCTTCCGCGGCGATTTCCTCAATCTTGGCGCGCCGTTCATCGCGATAACCCGCAATATCCAGCATGAGCCGCGAGCGTTCCCCGGTCTTTTCCTGAACCGCGAGGCGGGTCAGATCCTGGAGCGCGTTGAGAGTGGCACCGTGCCGGCCCACCAGGCGGCGCAGCCGCTCATCGGCTTCACCCTCGGTGACAATGGCGATCGTGGCACGATCTTCGTCAATCGAGATATCAATATCGCCGTCGAGATCAGCAATATCCAGCAGTTCTTCGAGGTAGTCAGCCGCAATATCGCCTTCGCGATCAAGCTTCTTAATATCCTCAGACGTTTCGCTCATTCTTTCTCCTGGTATCCGGGGGATCCCCTTCTGGGGCTGCCAAGATTTTGCGCAACCCGTCCGTTCCTTTTCTTTGACTAAGTTTAGCTTGTTCTACGCCGATAGCCGGGTGTTATTTCCCGCGGTTTTTCTTATTCTTCTTGGCGCGGGCCCGGGCCCGTTCGGCCTGGCGGCGTTCGTAGCGCTTGCGGGCGCGTTCTTCATCCGTCAAACCATCTTTGCCGACGGCGGGCTTATCGTCCTCGCCGTCATCTTCCGGGCGCGGCATATACGCATCCGGACTCAGCCCGGCTTTCTTTGCACGTTCCTTGCTCATCGGCTGGTAGCGCTGGCCGCCCTTCTGCTCCTGCTCTTCCAGTTCGGCAATTTCCTCATCGGTGAGACCCTTGCGCTTGCGCTTTTCCAGGATCCGCTTTTCCCGCTCAATATAGGCACGCGAACCGGGCGTGGGATTATGGCGAATGAACCAGCTCTGCTGACCCATATTCCACAGGTTGCCGGCGCACCAGTAAATAAGCACGCCCACCGGGAACACCGCGCCGGAGAACACATAGATCAGCGGCATGCCGTAGAGCATCATGCGCTGCATGCGCAGGGCCGCGTTATTCGGGTCCTTCTGTTCCGGCATATTCTTCGTCATGAGCTGACGCTGCGTCCAGAACATGCTGAGGATCATGATGATCACCAGAACGACGGCGACAATCCGTACCTGCGTGGCATTGGCAAATTGGCCCGCGGTTGAAATGGTGGCCGACATCGGGGCGCCGAAGAAGGTGGTGTCCTCGAAGGACTGCGCCACCGGCTGGGTGATCGGCCCGATGGGCCCGCGCTTGCCGTTCGCGATGGAGGGGAAGTTAATGAGCACCCGGTACAGGGAGAAGAGAATCGGCATCTGCACCAGCATCGGCCAGCAGGATGCCATGGGGGAGGCCCCGTGTTTGCGGTAGAGCGCCTGCAGTTCTTCCTGCTGGCGCTGCATGGACACCTGGTCGCGCTTCCCCTTGTACTTCTTCTGCAACTTCTGGATATCGGGTTGCAGCACCTGCATTGCCCGCGAAGCACGAATCTGCCGGTTATACAGCGGCAAGATGAGCAGACGAACCACAATGGTCAGGCCGATAATGGCGCAGACCCACGCCGGCCCGGCGCCCTGGTTCATTCCCAGGAGTACGAGTCCTTCGTGGATGCCGTACATCACCCACGAGACCGCCCACATAAACGGAGCGAGAATTGTATCCACTTAGTTTCTCCTCACGCTGCTGGGTGTTCCCGCTTGGGATTGCCCGTAGCGTTGTTCGTATCGTCTAAGGCGTCTTCTTTGGCGTAAAGCTCGAGAAGCTCATCTTGGTCCAATGGTTTGCTTGGCCACTGACCCGGCGGTGGCACTCTATCTACGCCGCCCTTCGTCAGCGGGTTGCACCGTAGCAAGCGCCACACGGTTAAAAGTGTACCTTTGCCGGTCCCGTGAATCTGTATGGCTTGTATCGCATAGGCCGAACAGCTCGGTGCGTAGCGGCATCGCGGCGGGCGCGCGGCTGAGATCGTGCGTTGGTACCAGCGCACCGCCCGCACCAGCAGGCTTTCTTTGCCGTGCCGTTCCGGTTGTCCGCTTGCCGGCGTTTGCGTCATGACGCGTTCACCGCCCGCGTTTCTTGCTTGCGTGCTGTTTGCGTATGCCCTGCTAGATCCGCCCTCTGGTACCCGCGTGTTTCGTGCGGGCGCGTTGCTTGCGCCCGTGCTTTGGCAAGCGCGCGGTCCAGATCCTCACCGAGTTGCGCGCTGCTGCTTCCCGCCGCGGCAGGAAAAGCTCGAACGACGACGAGATCGCCGTCGTCGAAAAAACTTAGACGCGCACGCATGAGATGGCGCAGTTGCCGGTATACCCGATGCCGCACCACGGAATTACCCACAGCTTTGGATACGACAAAACCGACCCGCACAGGGTGAGGGCCGGTTAGGGTCGATTCCGACTGGGAGCCAAGGATGACTTGGACGCGCCGGGCAGAGCCGCGCGTTCCGGAAAAGGCCGAGTCGAAATCCGCCGAACTCCGCATGCGGTGAACGGCTGGAAGCATTTACTGAGCCGAAATCTTGGCGCGACCCTTGCGACGGCGAGCTGCCAGAACAGCGCGACCCGCGCGGGTCGACATGCGCTTGCGGAAACCGTGTACCTTAGCGCGACGGCGATTATTCGGCTGGAAAGTCCGCTTAACCACGGTGATCCCCTCCACTAGATATTGACGGGCTTATCCACAAGCGGTGGCGGCCCTTCTTGACAAATGACGCGCGGCTGAACCACGCATGGACTAGATGACTTTACGCGAGATCAGGCCGGTGAGTCAAAGGTTTTTAGCGCGCGGTGACCGTTATCTCAAGGATGATCACTGTGAGAAAACACGTACCAAAGCAATTTTTTCGGCCTATACACATCTGTGGAAAAATCTGAGGATAGGTTTTTAAGGCTCCACAGCGCGCAAGTGACCTGTGAATAACAGAGATGTAATTTCCACAGGTGTGGAGAAGCCTGTGGATAACTCGTTAGCGTGTTGCGCGTCATTCACCTACGATAGGCAGACAGATAGGGCATGGCCTCACCAGATACCGTGAAACTTACAGTCGTGATCATCAACGGCGCTCGGATCACCTGGCTGCGAGGCTCGCCCCCTTTTTTCTTGAAAGAGTCCTCAGGAGGATGTCATGGCGGAGATGAACCCCGCGCGCGATGCTTGGCTTGCTGCCTTGGAATTGCTGCGTATGCAGGGCGATCTCTCCGATTCGCAATCCGCTTTTGTGCGCATGGCCCACCCGCTGGCCACCGCGGAGGACATTTTTATGATCGTGGTGGGATCCGAGTTCGTGAAGAACTGGATCGAGGAACACGTTGCCGATCTCATGACCGGGGCGCTCTCCAATATTCTGGGCCATAGTATCCGCCTGGTGATTTCCATTGATCCGAGCGTGAATGAATCCCCGCTTCCGGCTACTGAGCGCCGCGAAACTCGGCCCGTTGAGGCCGCTCCGGCTCCGCGCCGGGCGGAAACTCCCACCGCGCTCTCCCCGGATTCGGAATGGAATAAGTCCGCGACCTACCGGGATTTCACCCTGGAGGAACCGGGCGCTTTTCCTGATGCGCCGGGCGAGCCGGTGGCTCCAGCTGCGCCGTCGGCCCTCAATACCACCCACGCAAGCACGCCGCATACACCGGCACCGCACGTAACCGCATCACATGCAACCGCGCCGGTTGAAACAACCGAGCCGACCTCGCTCGCTACCCAAATGATGGCTTCCGGGGAAGAAAAGATTTACGGGAATTCGGCCGATCCTTCCTTCGCGGCGATGTCTACGGCCGCCGGGCTCAACCCGAAATACACTTTCGATAATTTTGTGATTGGGGATTCGAATCGTTTTCCCACCGCGACCTCGCTAGCGGTCTCAGAAGCGCCCGGGACTACTTATAATCCGCTGTTCCTCTACTCGGATTCCGGGATGGGGAAAACGCATCTTATGCACGCGATTGGGAATTATGCGATTTCGCTCTACCCGAATATTCACGTGCGCTATATCAGCGCCGAAGAGTTCACCAACGCTTTTATTAACGCGGTACGTGACGGGCGGCAGAGTGAATTCAAGGATTCTTTCCGCAAAGTCGATATTTTGCTGATTGACGATATCCAGTTCATTGGCGGGCGTGATACCACCGTGGAGGAGTTCTTCCACACCTTCAACGCCCTGACGAATTCCAATAAGCAGATTGTTATTACCTCCGATGTGGCGCCGAATCTTCTCAATGGTTTTGAAGAGCGGATGCTCTCGCGTTTCAATTCCGGGGTGGTGGCCAGTATTGACCGCCCGAATCTGGAAACTCGTATCGCCATTCTGGAAAAGAAAGCGCATGTGGATGGCATTAGCGTGCCGCGCGAAGTGCATGAATATATCGCCACGCATATGACCACGAATGTGCGCGAAATGGAAGGGGCGCTGCGGCGGGTCACCGCCTTCGCGGATCTGTCTAAACAGCCGGTTTCGCTTACGCTCTCCGAGATGGTTCTCAAGGATCTCATTACCAATCCGGATTCGGTGGATATTAAGCCGAGCCTCATCATGGCGCAAACCGCGAATTACTTCTCCATCACGATTGATGACCTGACCAGCGCGGATCGTTCCCGGATTCCGGTGACCGCGCGGCAGATCGCCATGTACCTGTGCCGGGAAATGACGGATCTGTCCCTCCCGAAGATCGGTTCGCTTTTCGGCGGGCGCGATCACACCACTGTTATGCATGCCTATCGCAAAATCGATAAGCAGATGGCCGAGCGGCAGACCACCTATAACCAGGTCTCCGAGCTCTCCGTGCGTATTAAGCAGGCCGCCAGCCAGGCGGAGTAGCGCTGTAGCTCTGTAGCTCGCGTTTCATCCGTGCGGCACATGTAGTGCGGCACGTTTAGTGCGACTTTAGTACGACGGCGCTGCCATCTGACTAAGCGGGCTCCACTATCGAAGCGACTTTTCGGCTTATTCCAGCGCTTTCCCGCGCTTTCCACCACCGCTCCAGCGCGCCCGCTCCCAAAAACCTGACTAAATGAGCCAAGTCATGTTTCAGGTCCGGCACCTCATATGCTACGTGCGGCTCACAACCCGCCTCACAGCCCGCCTTGCAAACCGCGCTGTTTCCTCACCCACATGACCTGCGCGAACGCTATCCACAGGGCTTGCGGATAAGCTGTGGACACGGGCGTAAATTAAGCGGATCGGCGAGATCTAGCGGTGGATAGCCGAAAGCCCAAAGTGTCTCATCCCCCGAAAGTCGATATTATCCACAGCACCGTCCACAGGCTCATCCACAGCCCAGATCCGCATGCTCATGCCGTTTCGAACACATTTCCACAGTGTCCACAGCACCTACTACTACCACTACCTATTAACACCCGCATGAACAACAAACGGTCGCCGAGGGCCGGTGCACCCGCACGCCGTAAATTACACTGATGTAATTACAAACCCGCTAAATTCTTTTCCTTCCGGGCCCTCCCTCGCGTAAAGTAGCCCTAGACGTTTCTTGTTATTGGGAGGAAGGTTCGCTGTGAAATTGCGGATTGAACACGATGTCTTCGCGGACGCCGTCTCGTGGACGGCACGCACTATCCCCACCCGCCCTTCGCTGCCCATCCTCTCCGGGATCAAAATCGAAGCCAAAGACACCGGTGTCATTGCGCTTTCCTCCTACGATCCTGATATTTCCTCCTACGCTGAAATCACCGGGGATGTGGAAGAAGCCGGCACCATTTTGGTGCACGGGCGCCTGCTAGCCGAATACGCCCGCGCCCTGCCCAATAAGCCCATTGATCTCACGGTTGAAGGCACCAAACTTGATCTGCAATGCGGTTCTTCGCGCATGGTGATGACCTCGATGCCGCTGGAAGATTACCCGGCCGCCCCACCTCTCGATGGGGTTTCCGGCGTGGTGGACGGCGCCGCCTGGCAGCACGCGGTAGCCCAGGCCGTCACCGCCGCCTCCACCGATGACACCCTCCCTCTTCTCGTCTCGGTCTGCATCGAAATCAACGGCGAAAATATTGCGCTCATGGCAACGGATCGTTACCGCCTGGCCATTGCCAACCTCACCTGGGAACCGGAAGATCCGCAGATTTCCGCGCGCATCCTGGTGCGGGCCAGCCGCCTGTCCGATATCGCCAAGTCCCTCGGCTCGGTGGGTAATGTGCGCATGACCCTGGATACCACCGGCCGTACCGGCCTCATCGGTTTCCGGGCCGCGGACCGCCAGAACGTGGCCCGCCTCATCGACGGGGATTACCCGCAGGTGCGGGCCCTCTTCCCGGATACCGTCAATGGGTACGCCGTAATTGATCGCCTTATGCTGCTCGATGCCATCAAGCGTGCGCGGCTCGTCGTCGAAAAAAATAGTGCGGTGCGCTTGAGCTTCAGCGAAGGCAGCGTGGTTTTGGACGCCGGTCAAAATGATTCGGCACAAACCAGTGAAGCCCTGTCGGCTACCCTCACCGGGGAAGATATTGCGATGGCTTTCAACCCGGCCTATCTGCAAGACGGCCTGACCGCGGTGGATACGCCTTTCGTGCGCCTGTCCTTCACCAGCCCCACGAAACCGGCGGTTATTACCGGCCAGCCCGAAGAAACCGGCTCAGATACGGATGAGTTCCGCCTCCTCCTCATGCCGATTCGCACCTACTCCTAAGGCGCGGGTGTGAGTGTACATCTCTGACTTAGCGTTGGCGGATTTTCGCAATTACCGGCGTGAAATGGCGCGTTTCCGCTCCGGGGTGACCATCCTCGTGGGTGAAAACGGCCAGGGGAAAACCAATCTGGTGGAGGCCATCGGCTACCTGGCCACCCTCACCTCCCACCGGGTCTCTTCCGATAATGCGCTGATCCGCCAGGGCGCGGCCGCCGGCGTGGTGCAGGCCCGGGTGCTGCGCGGCGAATCGCCCACCACCGTAGAAGTGGAAATTTATGCCGGGCGCGCCAACCGGGCCCGCCTCAATCGCGGAAACGTGCGCCCGATAGAAATTCTTGGCACAATCCGCGCGGTGCTTTTCGCGCCCGAAGATTTGGCGCTTGTGCGCGGCGAACCTGCGGTTCGGCGCGCTTTTCTGGACGACCTCATGGTTCAGCTGCGCCCGCGGCTCGCTTCCGTGAAAAGCGAATACGAGCGCGTGATCCGCCAGCGCGCCGCACTCCTCAAAACAGCCGGAGCCGCGCGCCGCCGCGGGAAAGCCGTGGATCACGCCGCGATTGATGTGTGGGACGAGCAGCTGGCCGCGCTCGCCGCCCAGATCGTGGCCGCCCGCGCCGAATTGGTGGCGCGGCTGCGCCCGTACGTCACGGAGATGTACAACGTGGTCTCCGGCAATCGCGGGCACGCCCGCCTCGATTACGCGGCAAATGCGTGGCGCGGCACCTTCACCCTGCCCGATGCCGCCGCGCTTTTAAACGACGACGCCGCTAGCTGCCACGCTGTCACCGCCCACGAAGAAGCACTGCGGGATGTGGAGACCGCCCGGGCTTTGCTGCGTTCCCAGCTGGATGAACGCCGGGATCAAGAAATTGAGCGCGGCGTGAATCTGGTGGGCCCGCACCGCGATGACCTGCGCTTATCTTTGGGAACCCTGCCGGCCAAAGGCTATGCCAGCCACGGGGAAAGCTGGAGTTTCGCCCTCGCGCTGCGCCTGGCCTGCTGGAAATTACTGAGTGAGGACGGCGAACCCATCCTCCTCCTCGACGATGTTTTTGCCGAACTCGATGCCCGGCGCCGCGAACGCCTGGCCGAGCTGGTGGCCGGCGCGGAGCAGGTGATTGTGACCGCCGCTGTGGGTGATGACCTGCCCGAAAGCCTGCGCGGGGACCGCCTCCATATCGCGGCTGGCAGCATTACCGGGGAGGTTCGCGATGGTGCGGTGACCGAAGAAGATCGCGGCAGCGTGATAACGGAACAAGCTTCCGGCAGCGCGACTATTAAGGAGGCGGGCGATGGCGCGTGATGCCGGCGATCTTTTCGCGCTCCACGCCCTGGACGCCGCCCGGGAAGCGGCGTTCCGGCGCGGGGATGTGCGCACTCGCCGCCCCGCTGCCGCCCCCCGCTACCTCGCGGCTAATGGCACGGGCGCGCCTGGCGAAAACGGCGCTGCCGATCGCATTGGTGACCCGGTGGCCAGCCCCGGCCCGGGCTGGGGGGATGTGGGTTCCGGGGCCCGGCCCTCCTGGCGCGACCCGCATCCGATCGGCGAACTTCTGGCTCGCACCATCCGCGACCGCGGCTGGCAGAGCCACCTCGATATCGCCTCGGTTTCCGCGCGTTGGAATGCGATTGTGGGACCGAATGTGGCGCGGCACTGCCATATCGAAGATTTTTCCGACGACGGCGTCCTCACCCTGCGCGCCTCCTCCACCTCGTGGAAAACTCAGATGCGCGCGCTCCTCGCTACGCTCTCCGGGCGGATTGCCGCCGAAATAGGGGAGGGGATCGTCAAGGAGATTGTGATTTTGGGCCCGCATCGGCCCAGCTGGAAGCACGGGCCACTCTCGGTTCCCGGCCGCGGACCCCGCGATACCTACGGCTAGCCCGGCCCGCTTACCCGTAGGTGAAACCCGAACCGCCAGCCCCGATACCCAGGGCCAGCCAGCCGCACCGATGCTGGCTATTCCCAGCCCAGGGCGTGCAGGGCGTCGTCGTCCAAACCGTAAAAATGCCCAACCTCGTGGATAATAGTGACCCCGATTTCCTCCACCAATTCTTCGCGCGTTTCGCACCAGCGCATGAGCGGGCCGCGGAAAATAAAGATGCGGTCGGGAAGTAAACCGGCATCATCGCCGCGCTCGGTGAGCGCGACGCCGTCGTAAAAACCGAGTACCGCGGGCAGGCCGTCCTCATCGTAATCTTCCGGGCGGAGCATATCGGGTTCGGGCTCCTCCTCCACCAAAAACACCACATTGGGAAGCGAGGCGAGGAAAGCTTCGGGCAGCAGATCGATGGCATCGGCCACCGCTTCCTCGAATTCTTGCTCGGACATCTCCAGCACAGCGGTCCTCCGTCTCAGTTTCGTAGCTGCTTATAGGCTAGAATAGACGAGGGACTCTCCAGCGTAGGTACCTACCAGAACGGCGGTCAATGCGGGAGAGGCCCATTTTTGAGAGTTAGCCTGAAGGAGTGTTCCGCGCGTGTCGGAAACAACGAGTCATCCCGAACCGGTGCAGCAGCCGGAACAAAACCCGGCCTCGCAGCCGGATCAGAATTCGGCCCAGCAGAATTCTGCCCCGCAAAATCCGGCCCCGCAGGGCCCTGCGCATCACGTCGGCGAAGTATCCCCCGATCAGTCCTATGACGCATCAAATATTACCGTCCTCGAGGGTCTGGAGGCGGTGCGCAAGCGCCCCGGTATGTACATCGGCTCCACCGGGGAGCGCGGCCTGCACCACCTGGTCTACGAAGTTGTAGATAATTCGGTTGATGAGGCGCTGGCCGGCTACGCGGATACCATCACGGTGACTCTGCGCGAAGATGGCGGGGTGCGCGTGGAAGATAACGGGCGCGGCATCCCGGTGGATATGCATCCCACCGAAGGGCGCCCCGCGGTGGAAGTTGTGATGACCGTGCTGCACGCCGGCGGGAAATTCGGCCAGGGCGGCTACGCGGTGTCCGGTGGCCTGCACGGCGTGGGTGTATCCGTGGTGAATGCGCTCTCCACCCGGATGGAAACCATCGTCAAACGCGATGGCTACGTATGGCGCATCGCGTACGAAAACGGGGTGCCCACCCGGGAACTGGAACGCGGGGAAGAAACCACCGAAACGGGAACCACCCAAACTTTCTGGGCCAATCCGGATATTTTCGAAACCACGGATTATGATTTCGAAACGCTGCGTAAGCGTTTCCACCAGATGGCTTTCCTCAATAAGAACCTGCGTATCAACCTTATTGATGAGCGCCGCTCTGCTACTTCGGAAGGCGATGAAGTCACCGGGGCGGAAGGGGAAGCCGCCGCGGAGGTCCCGGCCAAGCGCGAAGTGTCCTATTGCTATTCCGGCGGGTTGCTTGATTACGTCAAGTTCCTCAACTCGATGAAGAAATCGGACATCATCAATAACGACATCATCTACTTCGAAGCCGAAGATGATGAGAAGCAGATCGAAGTGGAAGTGGCCATGCAGTGGACCTCGGCCTACTCCGAATCGGTCAATACCTTCGCGAATACCATTAACACCACCGAAGGCGGGATGCACGAAGAAGGCTTCCGCTCCGCCCTCACCTCGGTGATCAATAAGTACGCGCGCGAACACGGGCTCCTCAAAGATAAAGACCCGAATCTTTCCGGTGATGATGTGCGCGAAGGCCTCACCGCCGTGATCTCCGTGAAATTGGGGAACCCCCAATTCGAAGGCCAGACCAAAACCAAGCTCGGGAATACCGAAGCGCGCACTTTCGTGCAGCAGCAGATGTACACCCAGCTCAGCGACTGGCTTGATTCCCACCCCGCGGATGCCAAAGAAATTATCCGCAAGGGCACCCAGGCTTTTGCCGCGCGCGCCGCGGCCCGCAAAGCCCGGGAAGCCACCCGCCGCAAATCCGTGCTGGAATCGGCCTCGATGCCCGGCAAACTCAAGGATTGCACCTCGAATAAACCCGAAGAATGCGAAATTTTCATCGTGGAGGGTGATTCCGCCGGCGGTAGCGCGGTGAACGGCCGCGATCCGGAACACCAGGCGATTATGCCCATCCGCGGCAAGATCCTCAATGTGGAAAAGGCCCGCCTGGATCGGGCGCTTTCCTCGGATACCATCCAATCGCTCATCACCGCTTTCGGCACCGGTATCGGCGATGAATTCGATATCGATAAGCTGCGCTACCACAAGATTATTTTCATGGCCGATGCGGATGTGGACGGCTCGCATATCGCGACCCTCCTGCTCACCCTGGTGTACCGCTATATGCGCCCGCTGATCGAAGCCGGGCACGTCTTCCTGGCCATGCCCCCGCTCTACCGCATCAAGTGGACGAACGCCCCGCATTCCTACGTGTTCTCGGATCGGGAACGCGATGAGGTGCTCGAAGAAGGCAAAGCCAAGGGCTGGCGGCTGCCCCGCGAAGAATCCCAGCGCATCCAGCGCTACAAGGGTCTGGGTGAAATGAACGCGGAGGAACTGTGGGATACCACCATGAATCCGGAATTCCGCACCCTCAAGCAGGTCTCCATCGGGGAGGCCGCCGCAACCGACGAAACCTTCAGTGTTCTTATGGGCGAAGATGTGGATTCTCGCCGCGGCTTCATTCAACGTAATGCGCACGACGTGCGCTTCCTCGATATCTAGGATTTGTCATCATTATGAGCGAAAGCGAAACGACGTCCACGTATAATCACGGCGCGATTATGGAGGTGGATCTCCAGCGCGAAATGGAGAGCTCCTACCTCGATTACGCCATGTCCGTTATTGTGGGTCGCGCGCTGCCGGACGTGCGCGATGGCCTCAAGCCCGTGCATCGGCGCGTTATTTACGCGATGTACGACGGCGGATACCGGCCAGATTCTTCCTTCTCCAAGTCAGCGAAAATCGTGGGCGATGTTATGGGGCACTACCACCCCCACGGCGACGCCGCGATTTATGACACGATGGTGCGCCTGGCCCAACCCTGGTCCATGCGCTACCCGCTGGTTTCCGGCCAGGGTAACTTCGGTACCTCCGGTGATCTGGGGGCAGCCGCCCCGCGCTACACGGAAGCGCGCATGGCTCCCCTCGCCCTGGAAATGGTGCGGGATATCAAGGAAAATACGGTTGATTTCGAGCCGAACTACGATGGCTCGCTCATGGAACCGACCATCCTCACCTCCCGCTTCCCGAACCTGCTCGTCAATGGCTCCGAAGGTATCGCGGTGGGTATGGCCACCCGCATTCCCCCGCATAACCTGCGCGAAGTGAATGACGGCGTGCAGTGGTACCTCGCCCACCCGGATACCTCCCGGGAAGAACTCCTGGGCGAGCTCATGCGCCGTATCAAGGGCCCGGATTTCCCCACCGGGGCAACGATCCTGGGAACCCGCGGCATCGAGGATGCCTACCGGACCGGGCGCGGCTCGATCACCCAGCGCGCCGTGGTGGAAGTCGATGAGATCGGGGGCCGCACCTGCCTGGTCATCACCGATCTGCCCTACCAGGTCAATCCGGATCGGCTGCTGGACAAAATGGTGGAGGGCATCAAGGATGGCCGCCTCCCGGGCATTGCTGATATTCGCGATGAAACCTCCGGGCGGGCCGGCCAGCGGATCGTCGTCGTTCTTAAACGCGACGCGGTACCGAAGGTGGTCCTCAATAATCTTTACAAGCATACGCAACTGCAAAATAATTTCCCGGCGAATATGTTGGCGCTGGTAGACGGGGTGCCGCGCACGCTTTCCCTGGACGGTTTCGTGCGGCACTGGGTCGCGCACCAGATGGACGTGATCCGCCGGCGCACCGAATACCGCCTCAACGAGGCGCTCAAGCGCATGCATATTCTGGAGGGCTACCTCAAGGCCCTCGATGCCCTCGATGAAGTTATTGCGCTGATTCGGGCGTCGGCCACCGTGGACGTGGCCCGCACCGGCCTCATGGAGCTCCTCGATATTGATGAGGACCAGGCCAATGCGATTCTGGAAATGCAGCTGCGCCGCCTGGCCGCCCTGGAACGCCAGAAGATCCTGGACGAATACGAAGAAAAGCGGGCCCTCGTGGAGGATTACCGCGGGATTCTGGCCTCCGAGGATCGCCAGCGTTCCATTATTTCCGAAGAACTCCAGGCCATTACCGATAAGTACGGTGATGAGCGGCGCACCACCATTCTTCCCTACGACGGGGAAATGAGCGTGGAGGACCTCATCCCCGAAGAGGACGTGGTGGTCACGGTCACGCGCTCGGGCTACGTCAAGCGCACCAAGGTGAGCGAATACCGCGCTCAGCACCGCGGCGGCAAGGGGATTCGCGGGGCCTCGCTGCGCGTGGACGATGTGGTCGATCACTTCGGGATTGCCTCCACCCACGATTGGCATTTGTTCTTCACGAACCTCGGGCGGGTGTACCGCCTCAAGGGTTACGAGCTTCCCGAAGGTGGGCGCGATGCCAAGGGCCAGCACGTGGCGAATCTGCTGGCCTTCCAGCCCGGGGAAACGATTGCGGCGGTGCGTTCGATCCGCAGTTACGACGACGCGAAATACCTGGTGCTCGCCACGAAGTCCGGGCTGGTGAAGAAGACCCCGCTCCAGGATTACGATTCCCCGCGCTCGGGCGGTTTGATTGCGATTAAGCTGCGCGAGCTGGCCGATGGGTCCAGCGATGAGGTGGTGGCCGCTTCCCTCGTGGATGAGGCCGATGACCTGCTGCTCGTCTCCCGCCACGGGATGTCCTTGCGGTTCACCGCGGATGCGGAAGCGCTGCGGCCGATGGGACGGGCGGCTTCCGGGGTGACGGGTATGAAATTCCGCGGGGATGATTCGTTGCTGACCATGGACGTTGTGCATGATGACTCCCAGGTATTCGTGATGACCGAGCAGGGCTTTGCCAAGCGGACCAGCGCGGATGAATACCGGGTGCAGGGGCGTGCCGGCATGGGTATTAAGGTGGCGAAGCTGACCGAGGCCCGCGGGGATTTGGTGGGCGCGCTCATGGTGTCCAGCGGTGACGAGGTGCTCGCTATTATGGAATCGGGCAAGGTGATGCGCGCCGCGGTTGATGAAGTGTCGCTCACCGGCCGCAACACCCAGGGCGTTACTTTCGTGCGGCCCGATAAGGGTGACAGAATTATTGCTGTCGCGCGTAATGCTGAGGTGGAGATCGAAGAAGAGGTCCCCGCCGGAGGCGAGCAGCCGGCAGCGGAGGCATCCGCGGAATCTTCGGAAGCTGCTGAGGTGACGGAACCTACGGCAGCTGCGGAAGTTACGGAATCTACAGAACCGGCCGCTGAAACCTTGGAGAACTGAGATGACAGATACACAACACACTCCGGAACGCGGGCCCGGCCGCGGGCGTGAGGGCGCGGGGCTGGAGGCCACCCGGGTGCGCGGGGCCATGCCCGCGGCGGCGGAGGGCCACACCGGTCCGGCTGCTTCCACTGCTTCCGTGCCGGCGCATTCAGCTATGCAGTACGACGGCGCTGCTGGCGGCCCGGCACGGGCCACCAGCGGATCAGCTGGCCCGGCCGCGGGCGGGGCAGCCACCGGGCATCGAGCCAGCGCCTACCCGCGGGTTTCCGCCCCGGAAGGTGCTGCCCCCGCGAAGCAAACCGTGGGCATTCGCCGGATCCGGATGACCATCGCCAAGGTGGAGCCGATGTCCGCCATGAAAATCGGCTTCCTGCTGTCCGTGGCGATTGGCGTGATGATCGTGATCGCGATGATGCTCATCTGGTTCGTGCTGGACGGCATGCACGTGTTCTCGCAGATGTCGGATCTATTTGAGACCCTCGGCAATGAAGAATTGCTGCGGGTGGGCGAATACATGGAATTTGGCCGCTGGATGGCTTTCGCCGTGCTGGTGGGGATTATTCATATTGTGCTTCTGACCGCGCTCTCCGCGATCGCGGCGCTGATCTACAACCTCTTCGCGGCTCTGGTGGGAGGACTGCGCTTGACAGTCACCGATGAGTAGGGCGCGCGCCCCGTGGTGGCTGTGGGTTATCCGCTACCTGGTGCTGGCCCTGGGCCTGTTCATTATGGGCTTCGGTATCCAGCTGGCTATTGCCTCCGACCTGGGGACCTCCCCAATTTCTTCCCTCCCCTACGTGGTTTCGCGCATGACGCCGATCTCGGTGGGCACCCTGACCGGGTGCATGCACGTGGTCTTCATCGTGATCCAGCTGGCTTTGCTGCGCCGCGAATTCCCGCCGCTGGAATTCCTGCAATTACCGATGGCCCTGCTCATGGCCACCGGTATCGACGCAGCCGGCGCGATCCTCGGGCCGATCACGTATTCGAGCTACACCCAGCAGTGGCTGCTGTGCCTGGGCGGGGTGGCGGTGCTCGCGGTGGGTATCTGCGTGGAGGTGAGCTCCGGGGCGGTCGTTAACGCCGGTGAAGGCGTGGTCATCGCGATCTACCGGAAAACAGTGCGCCGCTTCGGCGTGCATCGTTGGACTAATTTCGGCGCCATCAAGGTCTATAACGACGCCGCCCTGGTTGCTCTGGCCACCACATTGTCCTTCGCGGTGCTCGGGGAGCTCGTGGGCGTGCGGGAGGGCACCCTGGCGGCGGCCGTGCTTACCGGCCCGGCCATCCGCCTGGTGACTCCCTGGCTCGGGGTGCCGCTGCGCCGTCTGCTGCGGCTGAGCTAACAAGTGTGACGCGAACCGCAAGCGAAACGATTTGGAAACGGCGGCTCGCCGGTGTAAACTCATGTGGTCACCGGGCCTATAGCTCAGTTGGTTAGAGCGCAGTCCTGATAAGACTGAGGTCGATGGTTCGAGTCCATCTAGGCCCACGGTTACGAGGAGGGTTATGAAACGGGTTGGTTTCTTCCTCGGCTCGCTTGCTGCTGGATGTTGTGCTGTCGCTGCCCTGGTGCACGTGATGGATGAGCATTCTCGTTGGCACCACGTTCCGGATCCCGCGCCGGAATCTTAGGGGCTATGGCGCAATTGGTAGCGCACCTGCTTTGCAAGCAGGGGGTTAGGGGTTCGAGTCCCCTTAGCTCCACCAGATTTTCCTTTGATATCAAGCTTTTGTATGTGATGCGCTCAGTCCCGCTGGGCACGAAATAAGTGGTGATTCTGGCACGTAGAATGTGATGGACGGGGAGGTGCGTCATGGCTGGAGTTGGTAGTCACGTTGCGGCGATGGTGCGCGCCTACGGGGCCGGCGATGATGAAAACTTTTATTCTGTTGCGCTGCAAGTTGCTGCCCGGGAGGCGAAAGCAGGTCACCACGTGCTTGCCGGAGATATCAAGAAAGCGGTTGATTCTTCTCGTGAACGCCAACCGCTGAGCAATGTTACTTTCATCAGGCGGCCGGCGGGCGATGTTGCCGAATTGGTGGATACCAGTGCGCCGCAGGTGAAGCTGCAGGATTTGGTTGTTAATCCGGCGTTGCTGGCGCAGATAAAACAGGTGCTATCGGAACAGCGGCAAAGAAAAACTCTGCTGGATCACGGTTTTACGCCGGTGCATCGGCTTTTATTTGAGGGGCCTCCGGGAACCGGTAAAACCATGACGGCCGCGGTATTAGCCAGTGAACTCAGTCTTCCGCTGGTCTCGGTGCGTTTGGACAGCTTGCTGAGTAAGTACATGGGTGAAACAGCCGCGAAGCTGCGGCTGGTTTTCGATGAAGTTGCGCGGGTTCGCGCGGTGTATCTTTTCGACGAATGTGATGCTCTGGGTGCGGATCGCAGCGGTAATGACGTGGGCGAGGCGCGGAGGATTCTCAACTCTTTCCTTGTTTTTCTGGAGGAAGCTAGCTCGCAGTCGCTGGTCATTGCTGCTACGAATGATCGGGCCATTCTTGATCGGGCACTTTTCCGGCGTTTCGACGCGGTTCTCACCTATGAACTTCCGGATGCCCGGCAGGCGGTGTCCGTGATGAAGGCTCGGTTGGGAAGTCTTGTTACGGGAGTGAGTATGGCGAAGCTGGGTGAGTACACCACCGGGTTGAGCCACGCCGAGATTGTGAAAGCCGCTGAATCCGCCGCGAAAACAGTGCTGTTACGCGGGGAAAGTCGGGTTAGCCGGGAGGACCTCATCGCGGCGTTGGTAGCGAGGAAGGCTGCGAGCTTTGAGTGAGAAAATGGCGAACTGGGATCATCTTTCCATAGATAGATGTGTACGGACAGAGAGATTTAATAGAACAGGAGGCGGAAGACCACACGTTCGAGATGTTGATCGTGGTACGCATGGTAAGAAGCTTCTGAGATCGGCCGAGCAGGCCTTTGCTGAATTTGATCATAAGGCCACGTCCATGTTCCCCAACGACGAGGAACTACGTGCCACTGGAGCAGTGGTGGTTCTTGAGGGAGCGGAATCTTGCTATCCCCTCAAAATCGATTCCTTGACCGCACGAAGCGGTGGGAAACGCAGTGAAATGAAATGGATGGTGCTGTCTGTACAGGAAGGTCATGACAGCCAACCTGAAAAAGTCACGGTATGGGTATCTCACCGGTATCGAAAAGAGTTTCTTCAGTTATTTGAAGACTATCTCACCAAAGAAAGCGCTAAAGGGAAGCCGAAGAATAACAATCTTGTTGCGAATATGTCACGTATTCGGAATGCATTTCTTCAAGACCTGTGGACATCGGACCAGGAGCCTGATCGTGACGGCCCGCAGTGGTGGGAAATCTGGCTAGATTCGCAGCGGTTTGATGCTAAGCAATGGGATCGGTTTGTAATAGCTTTTCGGCTGCACGAACGTTCATGGCGAATGCAATTCAATATTCACGTTGTCGCATGGATCAAGGCGAAATGGAATGATTTAGAGAATTTGCCATTTAGCTGGGTGCCCGTCACTGAGATACGCTACCCTACTCTGATTGACGGGGTTAGAGATCTCTGCGTTGCCGAGCGAACGGACTATGTCCAAGAACTGAGCTCGCGAATTACGTGCGCTTCAGAAGATGCTCCTGCTGTTTGTCATCTGGATACGGGCGTGCTTCGCACGCATCTGCTTCTCAAAGATTCTCTTTCAGCTTCGGATCATCATTCTATTTTGGGAGGTTCTGGAACTGATCTACACGAGGGTGGGCATGGTACCGCGATGGCAGGGCTCGCCCTTTACGGTAACTTGGATCCGTTATTCTGCGGTACAGATGATATTTTGCTTCACCATAGACTGGAATCGGTTCGAATTTTCTCAGAGGATAACGCCAAGCGGCTCGACCCACTTGATTACGGAACTGCAACCGTTCAGGCTGTGGCACTTCCGGAAATCGCTCGACCTGACCGAAAGCGCGTTTTCTGTTTAACATTGACGGCACGCCCTGATAACCCGGGTGAGCCAACGTTATGGTCGTCTGCGGTGGATGCTCTTGCAGTGGGTACAGAGATTGTCCAGACCGAAGGGGAAATTAAACTCCTCTCCGCGCCGCAAGACGATATTAAGCGTCTGATTCTCGCTGCCGCTGGCAACGTGAATTTATACAAGGATGACTATGTGGCCAATTCTCGCAACCATCCTATTGAGGATCCGGCACAATCCTGGAATGCGCTTACAGTGGGCGCGTATACGAACATGACCGATGTTCCATCCACACCGGAATACGACAATGGATGGTATGCCGTCGCTACAGCGGGAGATATTTCACCGCATACCAGGACATCAACTGGATTTGATCACAACCGATGGCCAATCAAACCCGATATTTGTATGGAGGGTGGAAACACGCTGAGTGACGGTAGTGGCCTCTGCGAGACCCGCGTCAAATCATTATCCCTGTGTTCTACAGGTAAAGCTTCCGATGTTTCGCTGGTATCCGCAGAGGCGACGAGTGCAGCAACTGCACAGGCTGCCAGATTAGCGGCGTTGATCATGAGCCGTTATCCGGATTACTGGCCGGAAACTGTACGTGGATTACTCACTCACTCGGCAGAGTGGACGGATACCATGAAGCACAGGCTGGAGGAAAAGCAGAGTAAGGGTGATCGCCAGTCACTTCTTCGTGAATTTGGTTGGGGTGTTCCAACTGAGTACACGGTTTTGAATTCAAACGCTCATTCCGTCACTTTAGTGGTGCAGGATAGTTTCGTTCCCTTTCAGGGGGAGCGCTTCATGATGCCTTCTTTGAGGTTACATCAGCTGCCCTGGCCGGTGGAGGCACTTAGAGCTTTGGGAGAACAAGAAGTACGTTTGCGAGTAACTCTTTCTTATTTTATTGAGCCATCTGCTTCTCGTCGCGGTTGGAGAAATAAGTATTCCTACTCTTCATACGGCCTTCGTTTTGATTTGCAAGGTTCAACGGAAACCCCTGATGACTTTATCCGGAGGGTTAATCGTCAGGCTAATGACGAAGATCGCCCGAGTGATAGTAACAATTCCCAGCGGTGGTTTTTAGGTGAACAAGCTCGAAGCCGTGGTTCATTGCATCAGGACGACTGGCTAGGTGCGGGAGTGGAGTTAGCGCATTGCAAGAATATTGCCGTATATCCCGTGGGCGGTTGGTGGAAGAATAACAATCGTAAAGATCGCCGTGATCTAGCGGTTCGATATGCTCTCATCGTTTCATTGAAGACAAGTGAGCAGGGGGTAGATCTATACACGCCGATAGCTAATCAATTGAGCATTCCGGTAGAAACGTGGGTATCAACACCGATTTCTATATAACTTGCTTGCGATACAGGGATGTAGCGTGTGGTTCAGTGGTAGACGTAACCCCGGCGATTCAGCCGAGGCTGGTGATCGTTCCGGGGTCTTCGCGAGCGATCCTACGGGAAATCCGAGCAAAGTCAACAGTAGGATTTACCTCCGTTGTCGCTTACGACGGTGCAAACGGCTGAATCGCATAAATAGGAACTTGTTGTACACATATCACCCGCGGTTTCTTACTTCTCATCTCGTCGGTTCCGGAGTTTCCAGTAAACGAGATCGGAGATTTCTTTGATGATCTGGTTGCGCCGGTGTGAGCTTTCAAAGAACTTCTCCATGATGACGTTCTGGGTATCTTGATGGTCGAGCACTGCGTTGGTGACTGCGGTTTCGATTGTTTGAGACTCTCGGAATTGTTCTTTGGTATTCGCGTTAACCTGGTCCTTGATTTCATCGTTTTGCACAAGGATCGTGACCACGCCTTGAACCCAGGATTCCACTGAACCGGGATCGAAGTCTTCATCCTCAAACAGTGCGTTGATATTGTTGAGGATCTCTTGCCACGCAACCATGTGCGGATCGCGCGAGCGCCCGCCACCAACCCCCATGGGCTTGAGCTTGTCGCCTTCGCCGACGAGCGGGATAGCTCCTTCGCTCTTTCGAGTCTGCTTGATGTGCGTCAGCTCGATGTTGGTGAAGTCAATCTCTTCTGGAGTTTTACGTCCAGTCAAACGCGGCTTGAGCAGGCGAAGGAATAGTGCGAGTTTCGCCAGGTCGGTGTCTTGGTAGTCAACGATCTGCGACAAGAAATCGTACAGGCGCACAAAAGAGCCAACGTCTTTGCGGAACAGGTCGAGTTCATCAATCTCAGCTTTGTTCTTATCCATTACCGCAGCCACATAACGGTCATTGAATCTGTCAGCTGCCTGCTTCAGTGGCGCAGTGTGTTTTCCGTGTGCTTTGTCGATGACGAACGCCTGGGCGAACGCATCGACTTCATCGCCGGTGTAGATCCCCGCAGTTTCAAGTTTTCGTGATAGGTCGTGTACCAGATCCGGGTCGGTGGTCTCAACGATTTCGGCGGTCCGGTAGTACGGCAGGAAAGCCTGCAAGATGGTTTCGGCGTCGTTGACGAAATCAAGGATGAACGTGGTGTCCTTGCCTTTAGCTGGCAAGGTGCGGTTGAGCCGGGATAGGGTCTGGACGGCCTCAATACCGTCGAGCCGCTTGTCGACATACATCGCGCACAGCAATGGCTGGTCGAAGCCGGTCTGGTACTTGTTTGCTACGATCAATACTTGGTATTGGCCGCCAGCGAAGGCTTGTGGAATGCCTCGCCCGCGCAAGCCGGGGTTCATAGTCACCTCGGTATATGGCTCTTGTACTCCGGGTACGGTGTCGTCAATCTGCTTGGAAGTAAGGCTGCCGGAGAAAGCAACGAGGGTGCCGAGCTGATAGTCATGTTTATCGATGTAGGCATCAATCGCTATTTTGTATTTCAACGCTGCAGCACGACTCGACGTGACCACCATTGCCTTGGCATACCCATCAAGCAGATGGGCGACATTTTCGCGGAAATGCTCAACGATGATCTGTACTTTTTGGGCGATGTTTGTTGGGTGCAGGCTCACCCAGCGCATGAGTCCTTTCGTAGCGGTGGACTCATCTACCAGTTCATCTTCGCTCTTCACATCCCCAGTTTTCTGCGCGAGCTGGAAGGCTGTCTTGTACGTGGTGTAGTTGCGCAGCACGTCTAAAATGAAGGCTTCTTCGATGGCCTGCTGCATGGTGTAAACGTGGAAAGGTTCCGGTTTACCGTCCGGGCCGGGCCGGCCAAACATTTCCAGGGTTTTGCCCTTTGGTGTGGCGGTAAATGCGTAGAAGGAAATGTTATGGGCGGTGGCACGCGCCGCCATCTCAGCGGCAAGCACGTCCTCCACGCTGACTTCTCCGCCATCTTCGAGGGCTTCCACTTCTGCTTGGGAGAGCACTTGGCGTAGCTTCTGCGCACTCGTGCCAGTCTGCGAAGAATGGGCTTCATCCGCGATCACCGCGAACTTTCGATCTGCGAGCCCACCCTGTTCCGCTAGAGCGTCGAGCACGAACGGGAAGGTCTGCAACGTGACAATAATGATGAGCTTGCCGCCAGTGAGTTCCTGAGCAAGGAGTGCAGACTTCGAGGAAGCCGAGGCTTTGCGTACTTCATCGGCATTGATAGTGCCGACGACTCCTTTCGTGCCCTCGATAGACTTAATAGCTTTCTGAAGCTGGTCATCAAGCACGGTGCGGTCAGTAACCACAATGACAGAGTCGAAGGTTTTCGAGTTGTCAGCGTTGTGGAGGTTTGCCAGTCCATGTGCCAGCCACGCAATCGAGTTCGTCTTGCCAGAACCCGCAGAATGCTGGATCAGATACTTGTGCCCGGCTCCTTCCTTCTGGGTTGTTTTCAGCAGACTGGTTACGGCTTCCCACTGGTGGAAACGCGGGAAGATGATTTGCTTACTGCGCGTGCGGGCACCCGTAATCGGATCAACTTTCTCGGTGATCTGCAGATTCACAAACCTCTCTAGAATCTGCAACCAGTTATCGCGCTGCAGCACCCGCTCCCACAGATATGAGGTTGTGGCCCCATTCGGGTTCACGGGATTACCGGCAGCGCCATCGTTGCCTAGGTTGAACGGCAAGAACACGGTGTTTGCACCGTCAAGTTTTGTAGTCATCTGCACTTCGTCAGTTGAGACTGCGAAATGTACGAGTGCTCGGGAACCGAACTTCAACAGGGGTTCGCCCTGGGGTAGGCGATCCTTGCGGTACTGGCGTACCGCGTCATTTACGCTCTGGGTGTTATCGGTTTTCAACTCGGCTGTGGCTACTGGCAGGCCGTTGACGAAAAAGACTAAATCAATGGAGTCGTGTGGGCGTTTTGTGGAGTGATGTACCTGCCGCACCACCCGCAACTGGTTGAGCGCGTAATGCTGCTGCACAACCGGATTCATTGAGGTAGCGGGCCGAAACGCGCACATGTCGAACTTCGCTGGTGTTTTTCTGAACCCACCGCGCAGAACAGCCAACGTGCCACCCCCGTGCTCGAGGGGCTGTTCAAGGGACTTCACAAGTCGATCAAGCAAGAGGTGTTTAGCTAACTGCGCTTCTACCGGTGAGGCATCTGCTGGTACCACGCGCGCCCATTGCTCTGGTTGGGTGGCCTGCAACCACGCAAATACATCCTCCGGGATCAGCGCCAGCTCTTGGTCATAACCGGAAAAACCTTCCTCATAGAGCCAGCCATGCGCGCCGAGATACTCGCAGATCTCGGTCTCGAAACTCTTCTCGTGCTGAACACCCATGCTCTATCTTCCTAAACCTCGATCTGACCTGTCACCGCCGCAGTAATCAATGCTGAGCGCCGCTCCTGTGCGAGTTCGATATGACGCTCGACGATGTTGATAAGCTCATCTCTGTGCTTATGTATCTTTCTAACCTCTTGCACAATCTCCTCTTGATCCTCTTTCGGAGGAATCGGCACCGGTAAGTTGTCCAGATCGATCTGCTGGATTCGTCGATCAAAAGTCGTGCTGGCACGCTCAAACAATTTCGACTGGTGTCTATAGCTAACACTGCGTAAAATTTCATGCGCGTAGCTAGGTAGCAACTGATCTGCTATGGCGAAAACACGATAATCAGGGCTTACTGCGCCTGCACGCTCAGAGACGCCGATTGCTCCACCCGTCAGCCACATAGGGTTTACAACTAAATCACCCGAGGACACTGCAAGATATTTCGGAATAGATGCTTCGCTTGGTTCTTGGCTCTGCCTAGTTTCAGATCGGGGCACAACGGCTCCAGTTTGGCGCAGCGAAAGCATTTCCAATACTAGATCAGTGTTTCGTTCATCCTTGCGAGTGAAGACCCACTTAAAACGCTGTACGTCCCACGTCTTGGGTAGAGTAGCCAGCCGACGTTCGAGTGCCAAACTCGAGATGTTCCGTGGATAATAAGATCGCTTGATGATCTCCGACTCCTGATCCGTTTCAATTCTTTGCCCCCAGATTGACGCTTCGATATCAGCATCGGCTCTTTCCTTCGTGAGATCAATCAGTTCTTGTTGTTTGGTGATGAGGAGGTCAATCTTCGCCGTCTCAACATCAAGATACTCGGCAATGCGCTCCTGTTGCACCTCGGATATTACTGGAACTCGAAGTTCCTTATACCGAGAAGCGGAGAAGTTTTCGATTGTTGATTGAACCGCTGTAGACCTTACCTGGTCTATAAAATGGAGGGACTGCGTCCAATATGATAGAAAGCGTCCTTCTCTAATTGATTTAGGTCTTACTCGAGTCAGGAAGCCCGCGTAGCAGGCAGGATTATGACTCATATACAGGACGCTTTTCCCGATAGAAGCTCCCGCTGATACAAGCAGAAGATCGCCGTATTTGACAGAAGCTTTCCTAGCGATATCAGCTGGTTGCGAGACGAATGTGTCATCTTTCAGTGTCGTTGGACTCGCAATATCAGTCGTTCTTATGTACCTCGGATCCAACGGCTCAGCATTATTTCCGGGAAGACCTAGTCCATTAGCGATTGGCACTGTGCTCAGCCTTCGCAAGGCTACTGTTCTCATTCGGTCACCTCGTTGAGGAGATCGAGGATTTCGCGGGTCGCCTCGTGGAGTTCTGCGTCGATGTCTTCGAGTGGGCGGGGTGGTTGATAGCGGTAGAAGTAGCGGGTGAAGGGGATCTCGTAGCCTATTTTGGTTTTCTTCTCGTCAATCCAAGCGTCGGGGACGTATGGTTTCACTTCTGCCTCGAAATACGCCTGGATGGTTTCGTTACGTCCGGCGTCGGCGTGGGTGTTGCCGTTATACGTGAATGGCACGCGTTCGGTATCCCTTAAGCTTGCATCTGGTTGTTTCTTACCGCGAGCGTTAGTGATAATCTCGCCATTATCATCGCGCCTCGGGCGCTCAACGGTGATGCTCCAGTAGGCGAATTCTTCGATGGGCACAATCTTGCAGTGCCCGGTCTCTACATAGTTGGCGTAGAGCTGCACGATTGTGGTGCGGTTAGCTTCGGTAAGTTCACGGCCCTTATCGCCGAGTTTTTTGCGCATTTTGGCGTAGAACTCGGTCGCGTCGATGAGTGAGAGTGTCTAATGGTTTGTGTGTGAGGGTGAAAACCACCTAGGAGATAAACCAGAATGACTACCGTGAAACAAGAC
>NZ_JBOZDP010000006.1:0-95454 GCF_051265835.1 Actinotignum inguinis
GCGCGGCGTCGTCGTTCTTAAAAATGAGAAGCCGCCCGCGCATGAACGTTCGCAGCGGGCAGGCCGGGCCGTGAAACAAAACAAAAAGCGGGCGGCGGGATGTGCAAGAATCACACACCCGCCGCCCGCTTAGTCTGCGTGCGCATTGCGTCGCCGCCCGCGGTTAGCGTAGCGTCGCGCAGCCGCCCGTTTGAGTCGCGTCGCGCGTCGCTTACGCAGCCGCGCAGCTACGCGCACAGCACGCGCTACTTAATCGGCGTCGCCTTCACGCCCCAGATATCGCGACCGTAATCCGCGATGGTGCGGTCAGAGGAGAAGCGGCCCGAGCGGCAGATATTGATCCACGCCTTGCGGCCCCACTCTTCCTGGTTGGCGTAATCCGCGGCCATGCGGTCGCGGGTAGCACGGTAATCAGCGAAATCGCCCAGCACGTAGTACACGTCCGGGGTCTCCCACGAGGACCCGTCCAGCAAGGAGCCGAGGAGGTCGTGGAATTCGCCGGTCCCGCCGTCGCTCACGGTGCCGTCCACCAGGGCGTCGAGCACCCGCTTGAGCCCGGGCACGGTCTCGTACTGTTCGCGCGGGTTGTAGTGCGCCCGCAATTCCGGCAGCTCCTCTTCGCGCGCCCCGAAAATGTAGGCATTTTCTTCGCCCACGGCGTCCACGATTTCCACGGTGGCGCCGTCCATGGTGCCCAGCGTCAGCGCGCCGTTCATCATGAACTTCATATTGCCGGTACCCGAAGCTTCCTTCCCGGCCAGGGAAATCTGCTCGGAAATATCGGTGGCCGGAATAATATGCTCGGCCGGGGACACGTTGTAGTTTTCCACGAAGAGCACGGTGATCTTGCCGCGGGTATCCGCATCATTATTCACCAGCTTCGCCACTTCGTTAATGAACTTGATAATCGCCTTGGCGCGCTTGTAGCCCGGCGCGGCCTTCGCTCCGAAAATGAAGACCCGCGGCGGGACCTCCATGCTGGGATTGTCCTTAATCCGGAAGTACAGATCGAGGATGTACAGCGCGTTCATGAGCTGGCGCTTGTATTCGTGCAGGCGCTTAATAATCGTGTCATAAATAGCGTCGGTGGGAATATCGATGCCGTCGCGGCGCTTAATCCAGCGCGCGAAATCACGCTTATTTTCCGCCTTGATCTCCATGAGGCGCCGGTAAATATCAGCATTCCCGCGTTCCTCAATGGTGGCCAGCTTATCCAGATCCGTCACCCAGGAATCATCCCCGAGCACCTCGGTCAGCAGCGCGGCCAGGCGCGGATTGCAATTATGCAGCCAGCGGCGCGGGGTCACGCCATTCGTCTTGTTGTTGAAGCGCTCGGGCCAGATGTCGTACCAGTCGTGGAGAGTATCCCGCTTGAGGATCTCACTGTGAATCGCGGCCACCCCGTTAATGGAGAAGGAGGCATAGCAGGCGATCCACGCCATATGGACCAGCCCGCCGGAGAGCGGCGCCATGTACTCAATCTTGCCCGGGTGGAAACCGGCCTCCGCCAGCTCCGCGCGGAAACGCCGATCCATTTCCGCCACAATGTCATAAATACGCGGGAAAAGCTTGGTGAAAATCGAAGTTTCCCAGGTCTCCAGCGCCTCGGCCAGCACCGTGTGGTTGGTGTAAGCGAAGGTCTGGGACACGATCTTCCAGGCATCCTCCCAGCCCAGGCCTTCCTCATCCATGAGCAGACGCATGAGCTCCGGAATGGCGAGCACCGGGTGGGTGTCATTGAGCTGAATCGAGTTGTATTCCCCGAAGGAACGAATATCCCCGTGCGCTTCCTTATGTTCGGCAATGAGGCACTGGAGGGAAGCCGAGCAGAAGAAGTACTGCTGGCGCACCCGCAGCACCTTGCCTTCGTAGGTGGTGTCATTCGGGTAGAGCACCCGGCACAGGTCATTCACGCGCTCGCGTTCCACGATCGCATCGGTGAAGCGCTGGGAATTGAAGGCATCGTAATCGAATTCTTCAAGGGGCTCCGCCTTCCACAGGCGCAGGGTATTGACATTCGCGGTGCCGTAGCCGGTGATCGGCATATCATAAGGAACCGCGCGCACATCCATATCCGCGAATTTCACGTGCTTGGATTCACTATCCCGGCGCACCACGAAAGGCGAACCGTTTTCCATCCACGGATCGGGTTCTTCCTTCTGGAAACCATCCACGAAGCTCTGCTTGAACAGGCCGTAGCGGTAGAGGATCCCGTAGCCGACCACGGGGAAATTGAGGGTAGCGCACGAATCCATGAAACAGGCGGCCAAGCGCCCCAGCCCACCGTTACCGAGCGCGGCATCGGGTTCTTCATCGAGCACATCGGTGAGGTTGAGGCCGTAATCTTCCAGGGCCTTGCGGGCATCGTCCACCAGGCCAAGATTGACGAGATTATTCAGGAGTGCGCGCCCCATGAGGAATTCCGCGGAGAAGTAGCTGGCGCGCTGACCCTCCCGGTATTTCTTAGTGGTAGCTTCCCAGTTATCAGCCAGCCGGCTCATGGTGAGCTCGGACAGCCCCTCCCAGTAATCGCGCAGGGAGGATCCGGAGGTCGAGACACCGGATACCGAACGGGTAAAGGCCCCGAGTGGTTGAGTCAGTTCAGACATTTTGCTCCTCGAAAATATTCGGGCACGTGCCTCCTCTACCTTAGCTGAGAAACTTTCTGAAAATGTGCAAAGATGCCCGCGGCGGGCTGTGGCGGTTATTATTGTGTGGTAAAGCGGGACGTTAGCCCGGGGCCTGAGGCTCAACGGGGCGCGGCCATACGGCGGTCGCCCGGTGACCTACGGTCGGTAGCCGGCTGTCCAACGGCGGCGGCACGGTAGCCGCACAGCGGCACGGGCGGCGGAGCTCTTTACACCTGTTTGATATAACGAGGAGATTAGATACTATGCCCGCGGTCATTATTCTCGGCGTCCAGTGGGGCGACGAAGGAAAAGGCAAGGCAACTGACCAGCTCGGCCAGCGTGCCGATTATGTTGTGAAATTTAACGGGGGTAATAATGCCGGCCACACGGTCAGCGTGGATGGCCAGAAATTCGCTCTCCACCTCCTCCCGTCCGGCATTCTCAATTCAGATTGCATCTCGGTGATTGGCAACGGCGTCGTCGTTGATCCCGAAGCGCTTTTCGCGGAAATGGCGGAGCTGGAATCGCGCGGCGTCTCCACGAAAAACCTCCGCATCGCCGGCAACGCGCACGTCATCACCTCGTACACAAAAATGTTCGACCGCCTCAACGAAGAAGTCCTCGGCGATGGCAAAATCGGCACCACCGGCCGCGGCATCGGCCCCACCTACGCGGATAAAGCCAATCGCGTGGGGATTCGCATCGTCGACCTCGTGCACCCGCGGCGCTTGCGCGGGCAGGTGGAGACCGCGGTGGCGCAGAAAAACTTGGTGTTGCGGGACCTGGGGCGTGAGGAGATTAACGTCGACGACGTGCTCACCGAGCTGCTCGCCTATGGGGAACGCCTCGCGCCTATGATGATTAGCGCTTCTCGCGAACTCAATCAGGCCCTCGATGAAGGCAAGACGGTTGTTTTTGAAGGCGGGCAATCCACCCTCCTGGACATCGACCACGGCAACTACCCCTATGTGACCTCCTCGAATGCCACGGCCGGCGGGGCGGTGACCGGCAGCGGGGTGGGTCCCACTCGTATCGACCGGGTGGTGGGTATCGTCAAGGCCTACGCCACCCGCGTGGGCGAAGGGCCATTCCCCACCGAGCTGCACGGGGAGAAGGGCGATTGGCTGCGCGAAGCGGGTGGCGAATACGGGGTCACCACCGGGCGCCCGCGCCGTTGCGGCTGGTACGACGCCCCGGTCACCCGCTACGCGGTGCGGGTCAATGGCCTGACCGACCTGGTCCTCACCAAGCTGGATGTGCTTACCGGCGTGGAGCAGATCCCGGTATGCGTGGGCTATGAGATCGACGGCCAGCGCGTGCACGAATTTCCCATTGATACCTGGGATTTCGCCAATGCCAAGCCCATTTACGAGTACCACCCGGGTTGGACGGAGGACATCTCCACGGTGCGCGACTTCGCGGACCTGCCCGCCAACGCCCAAAGCTACGTGCGCTGGCTGGAGGAGATGGCCGGCTGCCGCTTCTCGCTGATCGGGGTGGGGCCGGATCGCGAGCAAACCATCGTGCTCCACGATCTGCTTGGCTGAGTTGAGCGGCGCGGCGGCCGGGCGCGGGCGCGGTTGCGCGTGCGGCGTTACGTGGCGCGGCCCCGGCGTGGCGATTCGCGGCGGTGCCTCACGCTAGCGAAAGCGCCCGCGCGGCCGCGCCGCCAGCTGCCCGGCGGGCAGCTGCGCCGTCGCACTTTACCCCGTTTGACCTGCGCTAATGCGCGGTGCGTGACTTAGCTCCCAGGACAGGGGCTAAGAATTCCTTTACTATAAGGAAAAGAAGGTTGTGTGGGGAGGGTCACCCCCGGGCCGTGAGTTCGTTGTGAGCCCGCGGGCGTGCGGTTGCGAATAGCGCCGCGATACGCGGTACGGAACCGGCGGTGGCCCCTCGCGCAGCACCGGAGCGGGAACGCGAAGGAGCCTCCCGCGTGAAGAGATTGAGGGGCGGGAATGTCTACATACACCACAGGTAGCCTTGTCCCCATTCGGGGATGGCAACGCACCTATTCCGGGAAGGTGCACGATTTGTACCGGCCCGTGCCCGGGGGCGCGATGGCCGGGATGGATACCTATCTCATTGTGGCCTCGGACCGCATCGCGGCATTCGACCACGTTGTTCCCACATTCATTCCGGATAAAGGCGAAATCCTCACCCGGATCGCCCGCTGGTGGTTCGACCGCACTGGGGACATCGCGGAAAGTCACTACCTACCGGGCGGCGTGCCGCGGGATATCGCCGCGCGCGGCATCCTGGTGCGGGCCCTGCGCATGCTCCCCTACGAAGTGCTGGTGCGCGGTTATCTAACCGCGGGTGCGGTGCGCTCACTCGAAACCCTCGGCACCCTCGATGCGATGCGGTACGACGGCGCCATTGAGCTCGGCGCCAAGCTGGAACTACCGTGGGTCGGAATCGCGGAAAAGCGCCGGCCCGGCTGCCCGGATATCCCCATCCCGTGGGATGAATTTATGCGGCGGGTGGGGGAGAGCACCGCGGAACGGGTGCGCGTGCTAGCCCTCAACCTCTACCGGCACGCCCACGCCATCGCGCTGGCCCGCGGGCTGGTGCTCGCGGATGCCAAACTGGAATTCGGCACGGATATGGACGCCGGCTCCAGCCGCCTCATCCTGGCCGACGAAGCCTTCACCCCGGATACCGCCCACTACTGGCTTTCCACCGACTATCGCGCGGTGAAATCCGGGGAGGTGCCGCCCAGCTCGGAGGCGCTGCGCCCCTTCGATAAGGACGCCGCCCAGGTGTGGCTCATGTCCGCCCAATCCGGGTGGAATGCAGAGCAGGGCACCCAGCCGCCGGCCCTTCCCGCCGCCGTGGTGGCAGATATTCGCGACCGCTACCTGCGGGTATGCGAAATGCTCACCGGGGAGCGCTGGCCCGGGCACTAAGCGCGGTGGCGTAGTGGCGCGGGCGCGCGCCGCGACTGCTTCGCGTGCCGCACTCACTTCACGCGCCGGGGTGGCGGCTGCCCGGTGGCGTCGTCGTCGTTCTGCACGAACCCCGCACGTACCGCACCTCAATGTGACGTGCACCGCGGAGTGGTGTTCGAGCTTCGAAATCATACCGCGAAAGCACCCGGACGTTTTACCATTTTGATATGCATTACGCGAATAAAGTTTACGATCAGGTCGTCGCCGCCAATCCGGGCGAACCCGAATTCCATCAGGCCGTGCGCGAAGTTTTCGATTCCATCGCCCCGGTCCTCGCGGCTCACCCCGAGTACGCCGACCAAGCCATCCTGGAACGGCTGGTTGAACCCGAACGCATCATCGCCTTCCGCGTGCCGTGGGTCGATGACGCCGGCAAAATTCGCGTCAACAAAGGCTACCGGGTGCAATTCAACTCCGCGCTCGGGCCCTACAAAGGCGGCCTGCGCTTCCACCCGACCGTCTACCTGGGCATGCTCAAATTCCTCGGCTTCGAGCAAATCTTCAAGAACGCGCTGACCCGCCAGCACATCGGCGGCGCCAAAGGCGGCGCGAATTTCGACCCCAAAGGTAAAAGCGATAACGAAGTGATGCGCTTCTGCCAGTCCTTCATGACCGAATTGCAACGCCACATCGGCCCCGATATCGACGTCCCCGCCGGCGACATCGGCGTGGGCGGGCGCGAAATCGGCTACCTGTTCGGCCAGTACCGCCGCATCCGCGATACTTTCGACGCCGGCGTGCTCACCGGCAAGGGCCTCGGCTTCGGCGGCTCGCTCGCCCGCACCGAAGCCACCGGTTACGGTGCGGTCTACTTCGCGGACGCCATGCTCGCCGCGCGCGGGGAAAGTTTGGACGGGCGCACCGCGATCGTCTCCGGTTCCGGGAACGTCGCGCTGTACGCGATCGCGAAGGCGCAGCAGATGGGCGCGCGCGTGGTCACGGCCTCGGATTCTTCCGGGATGGTTTACGACGACGCCGGCATCGACGTCGAGCTGCTTCGCCATATTAAGGAAGATCTGCGCGGGCGGGTCTCCGATTACGCGGCGCAGCGCCCCAGCGCGCGCTACCAGGCCGGGGCGAAGGTGTGGAACCTGGCTGAACTGGGGATTCGCGCGGATATCGCTTTCCCGTGCGCCACTCAGAACGAGCTCAACGAGGCCGATGCGCGCCAGCTTCTCAACGGGGGAGTGCGCGCGGTGGTGGAAGGCGCGAATATGCCTACCACCCTGGAAGCCACCCACCTGCTCCAGGAAAACGGGGTGCTTTTTGCCCCCGGCAAGGCCGCGAACGCCGGCGGGGTGGCCACCTCCGCGCTGGAAATGCAGCAGAATTCCGCGCGGCAAAGCTGGAGCTTCGAGAAGGTGGATGCCAAACTGCACGACATCATGCGCGATATCCACGACACCTCCCTGGATGCCGCCGCCCGCTACGGCCACGAAGGTAACTACGTGGTGGGCGCCAATGCCGCGGGCTTCGAGATGGTCGCGGAAGCGATGATCGCCCAGGGTGTGATCTAGGGGCGGCGTGCGCCCGGCGGATTGCCTACTTCGCCGGGCAGGCGCGCTCGCGGTCTCTCCCCGGCGCCGCGTCGCTCCCGCGCGGCTGCGTATATGTGCCGCGCGCCGGATGCGCCTACTTCGCCGGGCGGGCGCGCTCGCGGTGGCGCCGTCGTACCTTAGGTGCCGTTGCCATCCAATGCGTCGTAGAGTGGATCCGTGACACGAAAAATCGATAGCGCGGACGCGCTGCCCCTCCTCGCCCGCTTTCGCGCAGGTGAGGACCTCAGCGCGAGTGAGTCGCGCACGGCGGTGCGGTTCCTTCTCGAGGAGCTTGCGGCGCGGCATCCCGGGCACGCGGTGGAAATCCGAGTTCCGTATGTTGGCGCGGTGCAGGCGGTTGCCGGGGTGCGCCACCGCCGCGGTACCCCGCCGAATGTGGTCGAATGCGATGCGGGCACGTTCCTGGGGTTGTGCGTGGGTGCTCTGAACTGGGATGATGCCGTGGCTTCCGGGCGGGTGGACGCCTCCGGAACCCGCGCGAACCTCTCCGAGTTTCTCCCCCTGGTGCATGTGGCCGGCGCGGATCACTGAGCTGAGGGTGTGGAGCGCTGATCGCGGGAATCCCATAACTCACACAAGTCTCTGGAGCCTCAATAGTCACACACGTCCTGGCGGGGTGGCACGTGTTTTCCGAGCTGTAGTGCAGATGTCGTACACGCGAAGTGCACCTCGGAAAAACACACCCGCCTCGGGCGGGGCGGGGTCGGTGGAATGGGCCATTTTCAAGATTCAGGGCTGCAAAAGGTGCATTTCGGACCGTCGCTAACACAGAATGTACGCCACGGACATTAAATCGCGGAAAAACTGTCACCCATGTACATTCTGTTATCCGGCCCGGCCTCTCGCCTCCTCGAAGTGTGCATTCCAGACAACGCATCCCGCGTAGTGGGCGTAAGAGACACGAAATCGCCCAGAGGCGGTGCTCTTATAGACACTTCGTTTCCGGGGCTGGCTCAGAAACAATGGCCTATAGGCCAAACAATTGTGCCGGCAGCCCTGGGGCCGCCGGCACGTTCGTTACAGGAATGAGTACCTATTTGGTGGCTGGTGGAATATTGTTCGGATCGTAATCATCCGCCCAGTCATCGTCATTGTCATCTGACTCGTCGTAATCTGCGTAGTCGGCGTAACGAGCATACGGATCATCCGAGGAATCGTAGTGGGATTCCTGGCGCTCATCACGATTAATACCCAGCTCACGCTCGAGAGCGGCGTAATCAGTATCCGGTGTAAAGTACTTGAGATTCCGGGCTACCTTACGCTGCTTAGCCTTCTGACGGCCGCGCCCCATGAGCTCGACCCCCTTCATCTCATCTGGGCTCATCTGGCCCGGTTTACTATTTCGTGACCTATATTAGCCGCTATGGCCTATATATGGCTATGTGACATACGCGGAAAGAGTACGGCGCTCCTCACCTTTCCCAGGTAGATGGCCTGTAAAGCGGCCACGAACCCAGCGACAGGTGTCGCGCGCCACGCGGTTACTTGCGCCGGCGCCCGCGCCCGAAGAGGGCGCTGCCCAGCAGTGTGACCGCACCCAGGGCGGCAACGCTAAGGCCAGCCACCACGGCGAGCCCGGTTTGTTCCCCGCGCCGAGCATCGTCAATAACGTCCTGGGCTACCTGCGCGGCCGAGGGAATCCCGGCAAAGGAATGACCGGCGGAACAGTGGCCTGAGCACCCGTGGCCGGTGGCGTCGTCGTCGTAATGATGCGCGCCGCCGCACGTACCGCCACCGCACGCGCCACCGCACTCACAGGCGTGGTCGCCGAAATCGTGGTCGCCGTAACCGTGCTCGTCGCCGCCACAACCGCAACCACCACCGCACGCGGCGCCTTCAGCAACCGCCTCAACGTCGGCATCTGCACAACCGCAGCCACACGGCTCGCCGAAATCGGCACCGTCAGCACCAGCCCCGTCAGCACCTCCGCCTAGGCCCGCGCCCGCGAGGTGTTCCTTCGCGGAATCGGCCAGGTCGTTCACCTTCGCCTTCGCGGTATGCGCGAAATCCGAGGCTTTCGCGGAGGCTTTGGCGGAGGCGTCCGCCGCGGTGCTCTTCGCACTATCCGCGAAAGCTGAAGCCTTATCCTTCGCCGCCTCGGCAAAAGCGGAGGCCTTGTCCTTGAGCGTGGCCGTGGTGGTGGCCACCTTGTCCTTCGCGGCGTCGGTCGCGTTCTTGATATTTGTGCGCGGATCCAGGCGATCCACCAGCTCATTGACGGTGGCGGTCAGTTCCGCGCGGGTGCGCTCGATATCGCGCTGGATGTCCTCAGGTTTACGGTTATCGGAAGCGCTCACTTCGACAGGCCTTTCTTCACGGCGTCGACGTCCTTGCTCAGGCCGCCAACAAGATTAGTTGGATACTTTCCGGATTTCTTGAGTTTGCGCAGCCCCAGCAGCGCGAGCACCGCAATAATAAGGAGCAGAATTCCGGCAACCGTCAGGTAGCCGGCCCACCAGCGCCCGCCGAACACAACCGTAAAGAAGGCCGCCGCCGCGTGCAGCAGGAACCCGAGCATGAACAGGGCCAGCACCCCGGCCACCGCGAGGAGCACCCCGCCCATCCCGAGGTTGAGGACCTTGTGCTTGAGACTGGCCTGGGTGTACTGAATTTCGTCGCGGACCAGGGTGGAGAATTGCGCCGTGGCGGAGGAAAACAATTCGCCCACGGTCCGGCGGTTCGGTTCGCGCGCCGCGGCTGCCCGCGCTTCTTCCGAGGAGGACGCCACGTAGCCGGAGCCCGGAAGCGGCCCGGTGGTGCTTGCCCGTGCGTTCTCAACATCTTTTTGCGCCATCACATCCCCTTTGCGTCAGCCAATAACGTGGCGATAGATACATTCTAGTGTGCCGTAGAAAGCTTTAAATAGAAACGGGAGAGCGGAAATTTCTTCATGAGCGAGGGCGCAGCGGTTTCGCGCCGCCGCACCACAGAATAGTACGACGCCGCCGCAGCCTCTCGCCCCGCCCGCTTACCTTGCGATGGCGATGTCCCTGAAAATCCGCCCCACATCCGCGCGGGCCACCAGCCCGATAAGCACCCCGGTGGCATCCCCGGTGCGAGTGATGAGCACTGCGGGATGGCCGCGGTCGGTCAGAGCTGTACATACTGCCATGGCCCTATCAGAAGGTTTGGCGTAGAGGGGAGCGTCGTGCGTGCCGCTGTGGGCGAGGATATCCCCGGCCGGAACGTCGGCCAGCTGGGATTCTTTCCCGGCAGTCACCATTCCGGACACCCAGCGGGCCACCATATTGGTGGTGAGCAGCCCGATAATCGTGGAGCCATCCACTACCGGAAGCTGGGCGTAGCCGTGCGCGTCGAGAATAGCGGCGACGGTAGCGAAAGTATCCACGGGAGAGACGGTCGCGACGTCGTGAATCATGAAGTTTTGGATCTGCGGTTCGTTGCGCACCTGGAAAAGTAGCCGCTCGGCGGCTTCGACCAGGTCCGCGCGCGGGGTGGCAATGGGTTGGCCGTTCTTGTAGTTGTTATGCGCGATGGTATTGCGCAGATTGCGCAGTACCTCGCCCAGGTTGTTATTGCGAACGACGGCGGGAACCCGCTTTTCGTACGCCTTCGCCCAGGCATCCCCGAAACCACGCGAATCCAGGCCGGTGGCATGATCGAGCTCAGCCCGGAGGTCTTCCACGGCGGAGAGGAAACGCTGGGTGAGAGAGTTCGCGGTCGGGGAGGTGGCAGCGTCGTCGTTCATGCCACCATGGTAGCGAAGCGGGCCGCGTTGCACGGATTGGAGTGGGTGGGCGAACCGTGCAACCGTGCAACCGTGCAACCGCACGCGAACCCCAGGCGAACCGCACGCGAGCCGAAACGCGCTACCCGGTAAACCCGGTACCCAGGGTGCCCACCGGACCGGGCTCGCCGTGGGTATTCGCGTGCCCGGAGCGCACCACCCACCAGCCGCCGAGCAACCCGAGCACCGCGATGGCACCCCAGACGCCCACCACGGCCCAGCCCATCCCGGCCAGCGCCATAACCGGCACGAAGGACACCGCGGAAATCTCCACCGGAACCACCGGCAGATAGGCGTAACCGAATTGCTCAATGGTGCCCGATTCCAGCTTGGGATCCACAATGCGCAGCAGCGCCAGGCCGGTGGAAACCGAGCCGGTCGCCCACCCCCAGGTGAAGAGCTGACGTTCGAACCATCCCTCGCCCATAAGCCGCGGAGCCACCACCAGGCCCAAAAACGTGCACAAAATAAGACCGAAGAGGAACAGTAACCCGAGGGCCAGCAGGTGGTCGGAAACAAATTCCGGCTGAATCGAAGCAATACCGCACACAATCAGAATGTCTGTGCACAGCCCGGAAACCGAGCGCAGCGTGCCCGCATCGAGCAGGTGGGAGGCCCCCACCCCGTTCATCACAATCCGCACCACGATCCCCACCAGGAAAGCGATGGCGAAAAGCGGGAAGGAAATACCGGGGAACAGGTGCTTGAGGAGCTGACCAATGCCGTAGCCGGCCACCGCCACCAGGCTCACAATCCCCACCTCGAAGGAGAGCGTCTCAATCGAACCGCCGGAGAAGGTGTGGTAGCCCAGGGCCGGACGGCGCTTATTGGCGTCGAGCACCCCGGTGAGGAGCTCATCGGGCAGGGAATCCATGCCGCGGAAAGCCTTGGCCTGCCCGCGCCGCGCCCCGAATTTCGCGAGGATAATCCCGCCGACCACCCCGACCAGCAACCCCACCGTGGCCGAGGTGAAAGCCAGCGAGGCCACTTCCGGCTGCCCATTTTCCGCGTAAATATTGCCCACGGCCGCCGCGGTACCAAAACCGCCCGCCCAGCCGGTGAACAGCATAATGCCCAGCACATCCGGCGAACCGAGCACCGGGGTGAGGAACAGCAGCGCGAACGCCATACCGAGCGCCACCTGCGCCCCGTACATAAGCACCCCGTAGGATGCGAAACCGCCCACCGCTTTATTGACTTTGCGAATATCGAAATCATCGGTGAGGGCCATGCAGGCAAACACAATAACAATAAGAATCGAGGCATACGTGCCCATATGCTCGGAGAACGGAATCCCGGTCACCTGCCACGACCCGATATGCCAGCCGCGGCTTTCCGCTACCGCCCCCAGCACATTCGGACCGAGCACCAGCCCCAGCGCACCGGCAATCACCGAGGCGGGAACCAGCATATTCTGCAGCCACTTCACCCGGGCGCGCAGAAACACCCCAATGGCGAGCAGCAGACCAATCATTCCGGCATCGACCAGCATGGTCCACGGCGTATATGCGTTCATCGTCCCTCCTACGGTTGCGATAGGTGCGCTTGGCGCGATGCGCGGGCGCTCGCGGTCTGCGATCTGCCCGGGCCCGCGCGATTCACGCGAAGCTTGCGGGAAGGGTGCGTGGAACCCACTCCCATTAGTAAAGATACAGTAAAACTACGGCGATGTTTTAGTTAGGTGCGGTGCTGAGGGCTGCGATGTGCCGAGATTCACGCGCGCGCTCGCGGCCCGTTCACGTCCCCGTGCGGCCCGGTCGCCGCGCTTTTCCTTTTCTTAACGACGACGCCGGGCCTCTTCTCCCGCGCGGACTTCCCCTCGATATGATGGCTATGGTGACCGCCACGCGCGCGACCCCGGCACTCAAGGCCGGGGCGGCGGGGCGCGGGCGGCGTCGTCATCAAGGAGGAAAAATATGACGGATCTGGTGACTTTCGGCGAATCGATGGGGGCTCTGACCTTTACGGAATCCCCGCAGATCGGGGCGCGGCCGCGCGCGTCCTTCGGCGGCGCGGAAACGAATGTGGCCATCGGGATGGCGCGGTTGGGGCATTCCACCGCGTGGGTCGGGAGCGTCGGCAAGGACCTATTTGGTTACATGATTATGCGGACCCTGCGCGGCGAGGGCGTGCGCTGGGATCACGCTCGCCAGATCACCACCGCGCCCACCGGGGTGCTGGTCTCGCGCCACGCCGGGCTGGGCACGTTCGCGGTGGATTACCATCGTAAGTTTTCCGCGGGGCGCCTCATTACCCCTGATCAGATCCGCGCCATGTTTGAGCTGGAGCCAAAAATCGTGCACCTGACGGGCATCACCCCGGCGCTCGGGGAGGAAGCGCGCGCCGCCACGATGCTCGCCGTGGAGCTGGCCGGGGAGCGCGGGGTGCCGGTGTCGTTCGACGTCAATTTCCGCTCGCGCCTGTGGGATGCGACGGAGGCAGCGCCGGTGCTCGCGCAAATCGCGCGCGGGGCTCATGTGGTCTTCGGCGGTACGGAGGAACTGGAGCTGCTCACCGGCGAATCCGAGGTGGCCGCGGCGACTCAGCGCCTGCTGGACTGGGGCGTTTCGGAAGTGGTGTGGAAAGATTCGACGACGGCGCGCGTGACCACCCCCACCGAGTCGGTAGAACGACCCGGGCGGCGGGTGACCGTTGTGGATACCATCGGGGCTGGTGACGCCTTCGTGGCCGGTTATCTTTCCGGGTGGCTCGAGGGGCTGTCCTTCGCGGAGCGCCTGGACCGCGGGCACCTCCTGGGGGCCTTCGCTGTGGGCACCATCGGCGATTGGGAAGGCGGGCCCACCCGCGAAGAACTCACCATCGCGGAGATCTCCGGCGGCGAAGTGGCGCGCTAGCTAAAGCTCGCCTTGGCTCCGGCCGGGAATCCAGGCGTCCGCGGTATTCGCGGACGCCTTAGCCACATAGTGACCGATTACCCACGCGCATAGCACCACGCATGCCGCGCTTGCCAGGAGTGCCGGCCAGGGGATAGTTACGCCGAAAAGCGGGTCGATGTGGATGTAGCCAAAAACGTAGGTCATGGGGAAGGAGAGCGCGATGGCAATCCACACCGGAACCATGAATCTGGACATTGTGAGTCTGCGGGTGGCCGAGCGGGGAACATTGCTTATGGCAAGCGGGCCGCATTCCTCTGGCTTCAGCCGCGCTTGAGAAGCTGTCCAGATAAGAGTCGCTAAAGTGAGGAGAATGCATCCTCCCACCGTTGCGAATGTCAGCCAGTGCCCCTGGTGGATGAGACGTTGCGATCCGATCACCGAGGAAGAAGCGGGAGTATCAAACCTGTAGAAAGGTGCAACGCTCCGGCCGAGCTCGATGACCTGTTTTGCGTCAAAACGGTGGATTCCGTCCGAATAAAGAGCCAAGCGGCTTTCCGGATGGGCTTCCGTGAGGGAGGTGTAATACACTCGCTCCACCCGTAACAGGTTCGCGCGCTGTTCCAGAATTGATTCGGAAGGGGAAGAATTGCCGTTGAGTTCGTGAACGGTGCCGGCGGCAACTCCCAGTTTCTGAAGATTCTCATCTGTGGCGGAGACCGTCAGTTCACGATCACCGCTTTCTGCCCGATTCATATACATGAGAACCCAGGTGGATCCTGGGATCTGATCCAAACCCGTGCGGAAGTGCGCGAGGACGGCTGGCGCGTCGTCGTCACCTTCAAGAATATGTCCGAATTGAGCCTGGTATATCTCGATTCCCCGCGAATCGCGGCCCAGAGTCCCCTGCCACAACTGGAGTTGGGATACGAAGAATAAGGCAAAGGCGAGAATTGTTGCAGTTTTACCAGCCATGCGTGGCGCGCTGCGCAGGGCCGTTCCTACCAGGAGGAGTGCGCCGGCGTGGCGGCGTTTTCCGAGCGCGGCGGTGAGCCTGCCCGTGAGCGCCGAGATAAGCGTGATGGTTCCGGGGAGAACGATGCACGCCACAATTGTGCATGCCGCGTAGATGATCGTTGTTAGCTCAATGATGGGAATATCGGATAGGAGTGAAACGAGGGGGATTAATCCGCATAGGATCGTGAGGAAAACCAGGGCGCACACATAGTGGTACCAGCGCAGCTCCGAGCCGCGGCGGGCTGTTCTTGATGTTTTATTCAGATGTGTAGCGATGGCGCTCACGGTCAGGAATGCGGCGCAAACCAGCCCGAGCGTCGCGAGGAGAAGAAGCACAACTAACGCGGATCTGTAATCGGAGGGTGTGGTGACGAAGCCGGTGAACGGCAGGCGGATCGGCAACGTGCAGAAGAGAGCCAGGATAATGACCGCTCCCGCAACCCCGTAGAGCAGGCTGGGCATCACGTGGCGAAGAATCAGAGCGCGTAAATCACGATGGGGAAGCGCGAGGACTCGGAAAACTCGGGAAAGGTCTTTCCAGCGCTGGTGGTCGATACGAGCGGCGGTGAAAATACCCAGGGCTGCGGCAGGGATAAACATGAGTGCGAAAACGGCCTGCAACATCCACATATTCTGGTAATTGAGCATTTCGCTCACCGAGGCCAGATTGCCGCCGTAGGCCGAAATTGGAATGAACTTATCAAGCTGGGCTTGTTCGGGGGACGGGAAGACGTAGGCCAGTTTTTCAGTTGGCTGTGTCAAAAACTGCGGCGCAATGACGGCCATATTTTGGGTGGAAGAAGGTCCGCGCTCGCTACTGAGGGCTTCGTAAAGCTCGGGAGAAACCGCGGTTGATCCAGGTGCTGGCCACGAATCTAAGCCTGGCGGTGGGGGAGCGGCATCATTTGTGCGGATGTAGTAGTACACGCCATATTGTTCAGTTTCCAGAGAATCCCATCCGTAACTGAAAAGTGCGATGGTATCCGCGTCGGTCTGGGCGGGCACTCCCGCGGGGATGGGACTGCGCTGAGCGGCACCGTTATAACCTGCGCTAACCATACCGATGCTGGTTACTGCCAGAATAAAAGCGCTAACAAAAAACGCGAGGCAGAGGCGCCTCCAGGTGGGCATGCGAATAATTACGGAGAGCGGGTCACTCATGGCCATCACCGTTCCCGGAGGACTGAGAATCGCGGAGCCCTTGTTGAGTGAGGAACGCATGGGCATCGGCCTGGCGGGCCAGCTCGTGATCGTGAGTAACGAAAAGAATACCGAAGCCGTGGCGCCGCTGCTTCTCGAAGAGCAAGTCCGCAACGCGGTTTTTGGTGAGATCATCGAGGCTGCCGGTTGGTTCATCCGCAAGAATGAACTTCGGTTCGGTGATGAGTGCACGGGCCAAAGATGTGCGTTGCCGTTCCCCTCCGGAAAGCTGGGAAGCGGGGATGTAGATAGATTCGACTTCGAGTTCTTCTAATAATGTGCGGGCCCGGTCAATAGCGTATTTCCGCACTTCTTTATCCTCGGAAAAGAGGAGCGGAAGCGCGACGTTTTCCACTGCGCTCATGGGGCCGTAAAGTTCGGCATTTTGATAGACCACCCCAAAGAATTTCCGGCGGAACGCACGCTGTTTTTCTTTATCGCCGAATTCGATAGGTACGCCGTCAATCTCAACACTCCCGAATGCGAGAGGGAGAAAGCCCAGGATTCCGTTAAGCAGCGTAGTTTTGCCAATCCCGGTTTTCCCAAGGAGCGCGAGGCTTTCGCCGGAGGCTAGCGAGAAAGAAACTCCGCTGAATAGCTGGCGGTCTCCTACATGCATTGCGAGGTTAGCGACTGTGAGTTTGCTGCCCATGGGTGCTCCTTCTCTTATGCGGTGGGGGAATAACTATATGAGCTATTCCCCCACCTCGTGTGTTATCGGGTTACTTCCACTGGCCGCATTGCATGGGTGCTAATCCGGCACCGGATTGACAAGCTTGTACGGATGAGACCGTACCGCCCGCATTGCGGGTGACAACTGCTCCGTAACCGGAACGGTTGATAACCTGGCGGACGTTATCTCCATGCCCCATACGGGTGTAATTGCCAAGTACCCAGCGATCATCGGGCGCTTCGTCTTCAACATTAACGGTTTGCTCGTTGTTCGTCGTCCAGATGGAAGCCGAAACAACACCGTTGTCTTTGACAAAATATGCGGTTCGTGCGTTAGCCGCGGGTAGAAGGGCAACCGAGCACCCAAGAAGGGCAAGAGTTGCGGTAATGTTTTTTGTATCTCATTTTTAGCTCCTTCGCTATCAAGGTCTCATCGTTGAGACGTAAACAGTCTATAAAGAAGTGGAACTTGCAGTCAATAAGTTAATAAAATTGTTATCTTGAGTGAGTGTGCCGCCCGCGGTGAAGAAAACGTGGATATCGCTCTATGTTGCCCCGAACTGCGGGCGACGGCGCAAAATTTCCGCCCTCATCACAATGAAGCGATGAGGGCGGAAGAACCGGAAACGGGTTCCTACAAGGGAACGCTGTTACGGAGATATTCTTCAGGTGTGGAGCTTAGCGGCGGACGGCGGGGGTGTCGGTGCCGTTGCCGTCCCAATCGCCCACGAAGAGCTGGTCGGAGGTCCGCCCGTAGGTGAGGACCTGATCCGCTTCGCCGGCGGCCAACGAATTCTTCACGTAAACGGTATTGCCCCGGCGCACCGCCAGCGTATCTACGCCGTCGCCGTTAAAATCGCCCAAAATTGTGGCGTCACTGGCACGGCCGTAAGAAAAAACGGTATCCGCGGCGCCGCCTGCGATGGCGTTTTTGACATAGTACAGGTTGCCGCGGCGCACCGCGAACGTATCCTTGCCGTCCCCGTCGAAATCGCCGGTAAGGACGGTATCGCCCGCGCGCCCGTAGTGGACCACCCGGTCGGACTCCCCGCCGTGCAAGGAATTGAGGACGTAGAAAGTATTGCCCCGTCGGACCGCGAAGGTATCCTTACCGTCGCCATCGAAATCGCCCACCAGGATTTCGTCGCCGGCGCGGCCGTAGGCGAATTCCACATCGGCAGCTCCGCCATCCACGCTGTTTTTGACGTAGATCTTGTTGCCGCGGCGTACCGCGAAGGTATCCTTACCATCGCCGTCCCAATCACCGACGAGCACCTCATCGCCGGCCCGCCCGTAGGAAAATACGTTGGCGGCCTCACGTGAGGTCCAGTCATTGGAGACGTAGAAGACATTGCCGGTGGCGGGGTTGTTGGGAGCGGGCGCGTTCGTGCCGGGCGCACCGGGTGTAGGCGCTGGCTTCGGCGCCGGCGCGGGGGAGAGGCGATCTACATCGGCCTGGGCGCGCGCCACATCGGCCTCCGCGGCGGCGAGCCGCTCGCCGAATTCCCCGAGCTGCGCGGCGCGGGCGGCGGCACGATCCCGCTCGCTCTGAGCGGCGGTGAGCTGCTCGGCTAGTTTCTGGACAGCTTGCTTCGCGGCCTTCGCGCTCTCATACGCTTTGGTCGCGGCCGTGAGTTTGGCCTGCGCGGTATCGAGCGCGGCCTTGGCCTCGTCGTACTCTCGGGCAGCGGTCTCAAGTTGCGTTTTCGCGATTTGAGCCTCCAAGGATTCAGGATCGCCCTTGGTGGCGGCTTCGAGTTCGGCCGTGGCATCTGCCAGAGCCGTGCGAGCCACGGAGGAACCCTGGGCCATCTCATCCTTGAGGCCATTCATGTAACTCTGCAGCGCGGCAGAGTAGTCCGCAACCGTCTGCGGCTGCGAGTTATCCCCGTAAAGAGGCGTGTGATCGAAAGTATTCGCCTGGATATTAGGGGCGAAAGCTATCCCGGTTACGGTGTAATCGCGGTTCACAATATTAAGGTAATGCCCGATTTTTGCGGGATCCTTAATGCCCTGATCATGGAGTGCCTTTTCGTTGTGATACCAGAGCTTGAGGGAGAGCTCATCACCGGGGTAATTCGCGGAGGCAAGGTTTTCCGCCACGTTGAACGCCTTAATATGCGCCATTTTATTGGTGCGGGATTGCGCATTGACCTGAAGCTGGGCGACCGCCATGAGGTAGTCCGTGACCTTGAGGGGTTCAAGCCGGTGTGCGGCGCGCAGCTCGTTGATCTTCGTGATGAGGCTTAGGGTTGTCGCCATGGAATCCAGGTTCGTGGCATCATCGGCTGCGCCCGGATGAGTATAGGACGCCAGCGGCTTACCCTGGTAGTCCGTATTGGTGCGGAGAACATCGAGGGCTTTCTGGGCGCTGCGGGCTTCGTAAAACCCGAGGGCTCCCCAATCCCACTGCGCCTTCGCCGCGGCCTTGGATTCTTCGAGCTTGGCTCGGGCGGCATCCACTTTTTCCTGGGCGGCTTTGGCGGCTTCGGGATTGGGCGCAATGGCCTTATCGTAGGCGACCTGCGCGGCATCGCGGCGGGCCCGCGCGGACTCAGCATTCTTGGTGAGTTGGGGCATGACGGAAGCTGCGTCGTCGTACCCCTTCTTCGCGGAATCGAAACCGGAAGCTTTCGCGACCGCGGCATCATACGCCTGTTGTGCGGCCTCCATCTGCGCGTTTGCTCGCGCGTAGGCATGTGCGGCGCTCTGAATATCCGCGAGGCTCGCGCCGCTCGCTTTCATTTCCGCGAGGATGGCGTCCCGTGCGTTAATCGCGGCGGTGAGCCGGGCACGGGCCTCGGCGAGCTGGGTTGCGGCATTACTACCGGGCGCGATGTCGCTAGCGGCGGCGGGAGCGGGGCTGAGGACCGGCAGGGCCTGGGCGGCGAGCGGGACCAGCAGGGCCCCCGTCATGAGGAGTGCCGATGTGCGCATAAGAGTCTCTTTCTGTTTCGACCGTGAAAGTGAAAGGGATAATTCCCGGAGCGCAGGTTAGTGGCCGTTCCTGGGCGTACGCCGGACGCATAGTGGGAAGAAGCTGGCTTGCGTGAAAGGGCTAGGTCGCGTACGCGTGTGGTTCCCGCACACGGCACTGGCGCCGCGAGGTGCCCGCGCACGCCACCGCCGCGAAACATCCGCACAAGACACCGGCGCCGCGGAGCGAATCGGATTCCCGAGGGGGATCGCGGTTCGCCACGCGGCGCCGATGGAGAGTTCAGGACTTGCGAGAGCTAGAAATAGAGCGAGAACGCTCTACCTTTACTTACCGGTGGATCCGGGGCTGGCCTTACCGTCGGTGGTGTAGGACTTCGCGCCGGTTCCGGCGAGCGCCCCACCCTGGACGATAATGTAGGAATCGCGCAGCTGGCGGCCAGCGAAGAAATCTTCGAGGATTTCGCGGGTGCCGGCAGCGTAGCGAGTCTGTGCGGACAGCGAGGAACCGGAGGTGTGAGGGGTCATCGCGTTGCGCGGCATGGTGCGCCACGGGTGATCCTCGGCCGGGGGCTGCGGGTACCACACGTCCCCGCCGTAGCCGCCGAGCTGCCCGGATTCGAGGGCCTTGACAATGTCGTCGCGCACCACGATCTCCGCGCGGGCGGTATTCACAATGTAGGAACCGCGGCGCATCGAATTGATCATCTTCTCGTCCACCATATGGTAGGTATCCGAGGTGAGCGGGGAGTGGATGGACACCACGTCCACGCTACGCATGAGGTCCTCAACGGTCTCGTGGTAGGTGGCGCCGAGTTCCTTCTCCGTCTTCGGATCGAGGCGGTACAGATCGTAGTAGTGCAGGTTCACATCGAAGGGCTTCATGCGCTTGAGCAGGGCGCGGCCGATGCGGCCAGCGGCGATAACGCCAACGTCCATGCCTTCCAGGTCATAGGACCACTTGACGGCATCGGCGATGTTCCAGCCCTTTTCGTCGGTGACGATACGGTGGGCAGGAACGAAGTTGCGCACCAGGTTGAGGATGGTCATGGCCGCGTGTTCGGCCACCGAAATCGAGTTCGAGTAGGTGACCTCAGCAACCGTGATATTGCGCTTCATCGCTTCGGTGAGGTCCACGTGATCGGAGCCCACGCCGGCGGTGATGGCCAGCTTGAGGTTCTTGGCCTTCTCCAGGCGATCCTTGCCCAGGTAGGCGGGCCAGAACGGCTGGGAGATAACCACGTCTGCATCGGGGAGATGCTTCTCGAATTCCGAGTTCTCGCCTTCCTTATCGGAGGTGACGATGAGTTCGTGACCGTTATCCGCGGCCCACTTCTTCAGGCCCAGGGCGCCGGAGACGCACGCCACCATCTCGCCCGGGGTGAAATCGATGCCCGACGGCGTAGGAGTGCTGGAGCCGCCCGGGTAGCAATCAATCGTGGGAATGGAATCGCGAATGTACTTGGGCGGGAAGCCGTCCACGGGATCCGGGTACAGCACCATCAGAATTTTCGCCATTAAAAATCACCTCTTTTAGTAGTGAGTCGCCGGCCACTTCGCCGGCTCGGTTAGTACTTTAGTCCCAGGCCGGTAAGGTGTGTCAAGAGTCTCGCCAAAGTGTCTCTAAACTTCGCGATCTGTCGCAAAAATATCGCGGAATAGAGCCGTTTATGGAGTAGTTGAGGCGGTTGTAATCATCTTATTTATTGTTGTAAATGCACGGTCGGATGGCGGGGTGGTCGCTACTTTAGTCCTAGGTGCATGTTCGGTGGTGATTGTTGCGGAGCAGAGCGGGCGTTCGAATTGCTTTTGAGTGCGAAAGAAGGGTGGCCGGTGCGTGAACACCGGTCGCCCTTCTTTGCGTAGGTGGTGGAATGTAAGCGGTTGCGGCCTGCTAGGCGCGCTTCTTTCTGGTCTTTCTGGCGACGACGCCGCTACCTGCCACGAGTAATCCGCCAGCAATAAGCGCTGCGGCCCCGGTGGAAGCTCCCGAGTTTGCCAGGCGTTCCATCGGCTGATCGGCCGTGGGTGTGACAGGGGGCTCTACCGAAGGGGGCTCTGACGGTGCGGGTGTAGCGGATGGTGTTGCCGACGGCGTAACTGTTGGCGTGACCGTAGGGGGTGATGTAGGTGTCTCCGTCGGCACGGGTGTAGCGGATGGTGTTGCCGACGGCGTAACTGTTGGCGTGACCGTAGGGGGTGATGTAGGTGTCTCCGTCGGCACGGGTGTTGCTGACGGTGTAACTGTTGGTGTGGCCGTGGGTGACGGCGTCGGTACCGAAGAAGCCGTCGGCGTCGCGGACGGTGTAGCAGATGGCGTGGGTGGGGTCGGAGGTTCAGGCGTTACTGGCGGTATCAGCGGCTCCGGGGGATCCTCATCATCCGGCGGAGGGGGAAGATCGGGCAGGTCTGGTGGTGTGGGCTCGGGCATCGGATCGTGGAAATTGGGTTCCGGCGGCTCGGGGTAATCGGAAGGATCCGGCAAGGGAGGAAACTCCGGCTCGGGATCTGCCGGTGTTGGCGGTACTGGTTGCCCGGCCGGATCGGGTACAGGCTGTGCCGGCACGAGCGGGACAAGTGGCGTAACCTTTTTGCATTCGGGCCGGGTTGGATCGGTGCCCTCTTCCTGGCATGACTGGTTGCCCGGCTTGGCTGGCGCGTTGCCCTGTGTGGCGCTGGCAGTTGCTGCTGGAACAAGGAAAGCTAAGGCGGCGATAATGCCAAGATTGATGACGCGTTTCATAAAATGACGTCTCCCCCTTCGCAATAAACATGTGTTTTAAACGAGTAGTCAACCCCGGGGGGGGGGTGCTCAATTGCTAATAATAGCGTGGGGGTGGCCTTAACTTTATAAAAATCTACCCAAAAGAGATTGTGATACTGAATACGGTTCTTAGTTAGCTGTGAGGGCGCTCGAGTCGGAGCTACGGGTAGGGGTGGGCAGTTCCTCGAACGGGGGGCTAATAGACAAATGGTGGGTCTTATACCGGGAGTTTGCCCTGTCATACCAACGAAAAGTCGGCCTTATTGAGGTCGGGCACCTCAATAAGCTTGCTTCCTTGACATCCGTTGCGTGACATGCCTTGACGGAAAACTCGTTCCGTCCGGGCTGCCATGCGCCACAGCCACGGGGTGGGCAGAGGCGTCAGAGCCGCTTTCTGGGCCGTGTAGGCGCCATAGTGCGCGTTAGAGACACGAAATCGGGGACAAACGGTGCTCTCCCTCGCACTTCGTTTGTGTACCCGATTCGTACGGATCTGATCCGGATCCAAGCCAACGACACGCCGTCATTAGACCCACTTTTTGTCTATTAACCCCGAACGGGGGCACCAAAGTGGAAAAAGGAGATTGCGTGAATGCTAGAAAATGGTGGTGTAGCAAGGGCTTGGAGGTGGTGGCTCCGACCGGCGTCGATCCGGTGACCTTTCGATTTTCAGTCGAACGCTCTACCAACTGAGCTACAGAGCCGAAAGAGAAACACCCGGTTTCCCGGGCGTTCTTCCTTCGCGACCCCGACGGGACTTGAACCCGCGACCTCCGCCGTGACAGGGCGGCGCGCTAACCAACTGCGCTACGGGGCCATTTGCTAGGCAAATAACCGTCGCGTACCCCCAACGGGATTCGAACCCGTGTTACCGGAGTGAAAGTCCGGCGTCCTAGGCCTCTAGACGATGGGGGCTCAAGAACGTTGTTCTCAAAGCGTCCCCGCTGAGGGAACGGGTATAAGCTTACGTAGGATTCCAGGTCTTAGCAAATTGAACGAGGGTGTTCTCGATCACCAAGCGAGTTTTCCGCGGTAATCCGCGCCTTTCAGGGAGGTGGCCACGCTGCGCGGGGGCGGCGTCGTACCAGATAGGAGCCTTGTGGGCGCTTCCCGGCGGTCTCACGCCGGAGGCGAAAGGAGTTCGACGCCGCTTTTTCTGTCGTAGCCACCTACTAGGCTTTCAGACATGAACGCATCGGTACTCGCGGTGGCCCCGGCCGCCTGGAAAACGCTCTCGCTCGCGCCCTGGCTGCGGGCGGAAAGTGAGGCGCCCACGCCGGAACCCACCCCCACCTCGGATCTGCATGAAGTTGCCGAACAAGCCGTGGCCGCCACGGTTGATATCGCGCAGCTGCTCGGGGTGTGCCTGCTGGGTGCCCTCATCGGTTGGGTGATCGCCGTGGTTATCGTGGCGGTCGTCAAGGCCGGTTTCCGGCGCCATACCGGGCTTATCGATGTGGTGCGCGGCATTCAAGTGCCTGCCCAATTCACCCTCGCGGTGGTGGGCGCGCGCTTCGGGCTGTTCTCCTATATGGAGAATTTCCCGGAACAGGATCGGCCTAATTGGTCACCCGTGCTCAAACACCTGCTGCTGCTCCTCATTATCGCGGGCCTGACCTGGCTGCTTGTCGGCGTGGTGAACGGGGCAGCACGCTCCTACCTGAAATTTGTGGAGCGGGTCGCGGAAACGCGCTATCGGCGGGTGCAAACGCAGCTGCAGATTCTGCGGCGCCTGGCGGTGGCCCTCATTATCGTGATCGGCCTGGCTGCCATGCTCATGACCTACCCGGGTGCAAAAGCCGCCGGCGCCTCACTTTTCGCCTCCGCGGGCGTGATCTCCCTGGTCGTTGGTATTGCTGCGCAATCCACCCTGGGTACGCTCTTCGCGGGGTTACAGCTGGCCTTCTCGGATTCCATTCGCGTCAATGACATCGTCATTTGGGATGGGAATATGTGCACGGTTGAGGAAATCACGCTTTCCTACGTGGTCCTCAAAGTCTGGGACGGCCGGCGCCTCATCGTGCCCTCCAATAAACTCACCTCCACCACGTTCGAAAACTGGAGCCGGCGCGATCTAGACATTATGGGATCGGTGGTCCTCCAACTGGATTGGAGCGCCCCCATCGCGGAACTACGTGCTGAACTTGACCGCATCCTCGCCAATACTGACCTTTGGGATGGTGATACCGGCATCCTCGTGGTGGGGGATGCTTCCACCGCGAACGGCCTACAAGTCTCCGCGATTGTCTCCGCATCCTCACCCGGCGAACTCACCGACCTGCGTAACCACGTGCGTGAAAAGCTCATCGTGTGGTTGCAGACGAACGCCCCGGATGCCTTCCCGCACACCCGTTTTTATAACGACGACGCAGCCTCGTCCGCCCCCGGCACCCTTGCCGCGGAAAGCGACTCGGATCAGCAGGGGACTGACTCGGAGCAGGCAGGAAGCGATGCGGCTGGCGAATCAAGCGAAGCTGAGGGGGAGCCTGAGGAATCCAAGAAATCGGTGGCCGGGAACTCTGGTGAGCGTGCCGAATCTGAGGAACTCGCGCAGTCCGAGGCGCACGCGAAATCCGAGAAGCGTACGAAAACTGAGAAGCGCACGAAATCTGAGAAGCGCACGAAATCTGAGAAGCCGGCCAAGCCCGCGGCTCGCCCGGTCACCCGCACCTCCATCGGTGCCCAAGAACAAACCGAGCCGGATACCACTTTCGACCCGCAGGACTACCAAGAAACCCGCGTTCTCTCCGCATCCGATATTGAAGCAGCGGTGCGCCCGGAGCGGGTACCGGTAGCCAGCCGGCCCGAAAGCCCGGCCGGTGGGGAAGGCCCGGCCACCCGTATCCGGGAAGGCCACGAAGCCTCGCTGTTCACCGGATCCATCCAAGCCGAAAAACGCGGCCAAGAATTCTCCGGCCCGGGTGCCGACGTCCTGGCAGAACGGGAACATAATGCCGCGCGCCGCACCGGCCAGCAAGAACCCGTCCACGAAGCTGGCAAAGTCCCCTCAGAATCATCGGCGCCTCCCACCGCCGTCTTCCCGGCCGTATCCGAAGAAGTAAGCGAACCCGACGCCGCCAAGCAAGCTGGTACCGCCAAACAAGCTGGCGCACCTAAGCAAAGCGACACCGCGAAGCAGCCAGAAGCCGCTAAACAAAGCAGCGACAATGAGGAAACTGAAGAAAGGAAAAGTCATGGCACGGATGCTCCCGCAAAGCGATGAAGAATGGGCCCGGGTCCTCACCCCGGCCGAATTTACGGTCCTGCGCCAAGCCGGAACCGAAGCGCCCTTCACCGGCGAACTCCTGAACGAAAACCGCGAAGGAATCTACCGATGCCGGGCCTGCGGGGCAGAACTCTTCCGCTCCACCACCAAATTCGATGCCGGATGCGGCTGGCCCAGCTTCTATGACCCCTCCCGTAGCGACGCCGTGCGCACAGACGTCGATTACAAACTCGGCTACCCCCGCACCGAAGTCCGGTGCGCCACCTGCGATTCTCATCTCGGGCACGTCTTCCCCGACGCACCCCACACACCCACCGGCCAGCGCTACTGCATGAACTCCGTCGCGCTCACCTTCGAACCCGAAACCCAGCCCGCAGCAGGCTCCAGCACTGACCCCGCACCCGGACCGCTATCCGATTCCGCAAACACGTCCACAACCGCATAGATTCGGTAGAATCACCCGTGTTGCACACCGCACCCAAGGGATCTCCCGGGTGACGGTGTCCACCGGGTCGCGACAAAGGAGAAACCATGCCGAGCCTTCATGTCATGTCCGCTAACCTCCAACAAGGTAAGCCCTCACGGCGCCCGCGCCCGGGCACGGACAAAGTGACATGGCAGCGGGAATCCATCAGCAAAGCCATCCGGCTCATCACCGCCGCAGGCCCGGAACTCCTCGCCCTCCAAGAAGTCAAAGTCACCACCGCCGGCGGAGACCTCTACGCACCCCTCCTCGCCGCCGGCAACTACCACGAAGCCATCTTCGCGCCCACCAAAAATGAGCGCGGCCGCCTCCGCGCCACCAAAAAAGGAGAAGCACGCGGGGTCGGCACCGCGCTCCTCTCCGTCTACCCCATCGGCGCTCGCGAGGTCATCAACCTCCCCGTCCACCAGCAAGAAACATGGCTGAAAACCCTGCGGACAAATATCGGGATTGGCGAAATCCCCCGGGTTGCGATCCTCGCCGAAATCAAGGTGGCGCCAGGGTACTCCGTCGTCGTTGCCGCAACGCACCTCACGTACACGTACCGCCTCAACGTCACGCAACTACGCACCGTAACCGGAGCCCTCGCCGGATTCGCCCAGCGCTATGGGCTAGAGAACGCCCCGCGGCTCATCATCGGCGACCTCAATATCCGCGGCTGCGAGGTGCCACTCGCGGCAACCGGATTCGAAGCCGCCGCCGAAGCCCTCACCTACCCCTCCGATGAGCCAGAAAGCCAAATCGACCATATCCTCGGAACCGGGGTTGAGGTGCGGGCCGCGGAAAACCTCTTCCTGCCACTCTCCGACCATCGCGCCCTACGCGCTACTGCAGTCTGGAAATAGGGCCACACCTCCACGCTCGAGACGCACCCTCGCGCCTGGAAAACTCTGTCTACACTAGTGCTGTTATGGCCTCAGTACTGCTCAACTTTTGGGTGATTATCGCGATCATGCTCGTCGGCTACCTCGTCGCGCGCTGCAAAATCGTACCCCCGGGAAGCGACCGCACCCTCACCCAGCTGGTCTTCTACACCACGCTGCCAGCGCTCATGTTCACCACGCTCGCCAACTCCAACCCGGCATCCTTCTTCGGAGTGAACGGGCTCGCGAATATCATCTCCTCGGTAGGCACCGGACTCATCTACACGGCCCTGGCCGCCACCCTGCTCAAAAGCCGGGGCACCGAACTCACCGTCGGAGCGCTCGTTGCCTGCTATACCAATATCGGCAACCTGGGCGTGGCCTTCCTCGTGGCCATCACCGGCGACCCCACCCCCGCCGCACCCATCCTGCTCTTCCAAATCCTCGTGATGGTGCCGGTTTTCTTCTCCATCTTCGACAACCAAACCGGCAAGAAAACCGAAGGGCTGTGGCGCACCATCCTCTCCCGCCTCAAAAACCCGCTCCTCATCGCGGTCTTCGCCGGACTCATGGTCGCCCTCCTCAAGATCCCCATCCCGGAACTCATTTCCGCGCCCCTCGAAAAAATGGCAGGCGCAAACGTGCCCATTATTCTGCTGGCCATGGGAATGTCCCTGCGCGGCGCGCGCCTACCTCGCTTCGGGCGCGAAAGTGCACCCCTCATGCTCGGCATCTTCTGCCGCCTCATCCTCGGGCCGCTCATCGCCTTCGGCGCCGGCTACCTCCTGGGAGCGCGCGGCGAAGCCCTCATGGCCATCGCCATCATCGGGGCATTTCCTACCGCCAACAACGTCTTCGTCTACGCGCACCGCTACCGCTCCGGCGTGACCATGGCCCGCGACGCCGTCATCATCACCACGGTCGGCTCACTCCTCGTTATCCTCCTCATTACCGTTATCGCGCAAACGGTATAAGGGCGACTTTGGTTGAGGCCGCCCGTGCGGGGAACGCGTCGAACGGTAGACGCGCTTTCGGTATGAGGGACCGCTCCGTCGCGCCATGAGGCCACCGCGGCGGAGTGACCTGCCACGGAGCTACTGAGCTATTGAGATCCTCTGCTGGGCTACTACCCCTTGACCGGGTTGTAATCCGGGCCGGGTTCCTCCCCATCCACCTCGAAATTCGGCTGGTCGAAAGCATAATCCGGGTCCGGAGCCGCGGGCGTGGGAGAATTAATATCCGCGTTATCGACCACGCGTTCCTCCCCGCCCAAGGTGTGCGACGCCGCCCTCGCCGTGACCGGCGAGGGAGATTCCTCAGCGCGGGTATTGAGCTCCTTCGCGTTGTATTCCAGCAGCTGCTTGGCCACCGCGGTCCCCGCCAAATCGCGCAGATCCAATTCGGGAAGCTCCGTGAGCGGCTTATCCGGGGTGCGGCGCAGCACCTTAAACACTTCCCACACAATCGAAATCAGCGGAATCACAATAATCGCGCCCAGCAGCCCGGCCACAAAAGTACCGGCCGTCACGCCCACCGCAATCACCACCGGGTGGAGCGAGACCTGATGGCCCATAATGAGCGGCTGGAGCACATGCCCCTCGAACTGGCCGATCAGCGCCACGCCCACCAGCACCACCAGGGAAATAACCACGCCCTTCGTAGCCAGAGCCACCAGCGCCGCAATAATCATGGCCGCTGGCGCACCGAACAGCGGAATAAAGGCACCGATGACCACGAGCGTCGCCAGGGGAGCGGCCAGCGGCACCCCGCACGCCACCAGCAGAATCGCGGCCATCACGCCGTCGCATAGCGCAATAAGAATAGTGCCGCGCGCGTAACCGGAGAAGCTGTACCACCCGGCAGTGGCCGCCGCGTGAGTGCGCCGCCGCGCCCGATCCGGGAGCACATTAATAAACCACAGCCACATATTTTTCCCGGCCGCCAGGAAGAAAATCGAGCAGAAAAGCGCCAGCGCGATCAACGTGAAAGCCAAAGCCACCGTGCCGGCCTGCGAAAGCGCCGTCGACGCAATATTTCCCGCGTTATTCTGCAAGTACGTAGCCGCACGTTCGATACCCTCGTTCAGGCCTTCGCGCAGCTCATCGACCGTAATATTAATCGGAATCGGCCCGTTCGCAATCCAATTAAAAATGCCATCCAGACCGCGTTGCATCTGCTCGGACAGGCTCGACCACTGATTCGCCACCGAATCAATAATCCAATAAATAATCCCGCCCAGCGCCGCGAAAAGCCCCAGCAGCGCCAGCGCCGTCGCCAACGCCCGCGGCATAATCCGATCCAAAAGATTGACAATCGGATGCAGGAGCGACGTCATAACCAGGCCGAGGAACACCGCCACCAGCACCCACTGCACCGAGGCCGCCATGTGGAAAATACCCCAAATGGCAATAACCACGCCGATGAGAAGCCAGGCGCTCACGCCCCACGTCACCAAAACCGGCTGCACCCCGGCCGGATGAATCTCCACAACAGTGCGCTGCGAACGCCCGCCGCTATCAGCCGGGTCCTTCGCGTAACGCTCCACGGCCTCTTCGGCCACGCGCTCAATCTGTTCGCGCCGCGACACCGCCGAGCGAATCCGATCCATCAGGGAGGGTGACTTCTTTGATTCCTTCACAAGCTTTAGCTTACTGAAGAACGGCCCGCGCCGGGCACGTTACGGCGCGGGCGTTAGTGCGCGGGCACGTTACGGTGCGGTGGCGTGCCGTAACGTGCCGGGCGCGCTGCGCGCGGTGGTACGACGCCGCCGCCTCCCCGCCGCGCTACTCATTCGGCCGCAGCAGGTCAATTTCGCTTTCCAGCCACTCGGCGAGCTCACCGGCGGCAATATGCGCATCGATCTCCACCTGCTCATCGGGCTCCTCAATGCCGACGAGGAAAGCCTCCCCGCATTCCCCGAACGGCACCGCGATGACCTCGCCATCCTCGCTGCCCGCCCACCAAAACTCCGGGCTGTAGCCGGCGGCGGCCAGAGTCTCCCACACCACCCGGGCGCGCTCCTCATATTCGGGAGTGAAACGCCCCACCGGCGTACTCCACGCATCGGGCAAACCGTCCGGAATACGCGGGAACACCGCCGCCGGATCGCGCCCCTCAAGCATCTCATCAGGCACAATACGCGGAGTATCCCGCTCGCTCACCCGCCCGGGTGCCACCGGAGTGAGCTCCAGCTGGCCGTCGGTGAGATCACCCGCCCGGAAGCGAGCGGTCCCCAGGGCCACCACCTGCCCGGCCAGCGCAGCCACATCAACATTCCCCTCGCCCACCTCGGAAAGAAGCGCCACGACCCCGGTGGCGGAAGCATCCACAGGGGTGGCGGACAGCACGAGGGCGGCGTCGTCGGAAAGAATACGGCGCTGCTCCGAGCCGTTCGCGTGCGTGATCGCAACAAGGCAAAAACCCTGCTCGGAAGGGGTGATATCGAGCGCGGCAACGGGCCGGCCGGAAACGGTGAGTGAGGTGATATTCATGCTTCGAGGATACTCCCCGGCGCCCGTGCTAACCTGGGTCCGGGCGCACCAACCGCCGCGGACGAGGGAGCCGTACCCGCCCAGCGCAAAGACGGCCACAATTCTTATGGCGTGGATTATTTTGCTCCTGTCCGGAGCGCTCGAAACGGTATGGGCAGCAGCCCTCGAAAAATCCGAACATTTTTCCAGGCGCGGGCCGGTCGCGGTCTTTCTCCTGGCGCAAACACTCTCCCTGCTCGGCCTGGCCTGGGCCATGCGCGACATCCCCACCGGCACGGCCTACGCGGTGTGGGTGGGCGTGGGCGCGAGCCTCACGCTGGTCTACGGCTGGCTGAGCGGCCAAGAAAGCACCTCGCGCGCTCGCGTGCTGCTACTTATCGCGCTCGTCGCTTCGGTGGTGGGACTCAAGGTGGTGAGCTAATGGCCTGGGTGATTCTGGTAGGTTCCGGTATTTTCGAGGCAATATGGGCGACGGCGCTCGGCGATTCGCGCGGGCTCAGCCGCCCGCTGCCGGCGCTTGTGTTCGGCGTGGCGCTCATTGTATCCATGTGGGGGCTTTCGCGGGCGCTGCGCGAGATTCCGCTCGGCACGGCCTACGCGGTGTGGACGGGGACCGGCGCGGTGCTTACCGTAGCAATTGCGGCCGCGCGGGGAGTGGAGGAACTCAGCGTGCTGAAAGTGGTGTTCCTGTGCGGGGTCGTCGGCGCGGTGGTGGGGCTGCGGGTGGTGGAGCGGGGTGAAGAGCGTGGCGGTAAGGGGCCGGAAAGCCGCTGTTCTACTTCGAAATAGAATCTAGTCCCAATGTTACTTTCCTGCTTATAATATAAGCAGTGGAGGTGTGAGCATGAACGCTGACGATATGTGGGAACTGGGTAACCGCACAGAAAATGAGGTAGGGGCAGTCCTGTTCAACTACCTATCGCTGGCTATTAGTAAGGCTGACCACGCCACTAAAGATTTTCCCGCTGAAGATTACGGTTGGCACCGGTCAATGACCGTTCGGGCTCATTTGGGGCTCGGTCTAGATCAAGGCGGTTTGCCGGGTGGGTATATCGTCGGCGGCAACCGTAGCAGAATGGGGCAGCTCATTATCCTGAACCATGAGCAAAACGTTCGTATTCGTATCCTCAAGGAACGCTGGGATTATCCGGGCGGTATCCCTATTGCCGGCTATAACCGGGCGCGGCGCGATTATTATGAGGTAAATAGCGAGACGCTCAACCGCCAGCTGGCCTTGCCTGTCGTTGATCCGCAGGCGAAGGATATGGAGATAACGAGCGATACTCTCAACCTCATTATGGGCTGGAATTTCAAGGATCCTGAGAATATGGATCAAGGATTTACGGCGCGGCTGGTGGCTCCGCTGGAAGCGGGAGAATACGGTAAGCCTGTCAAGTCCCTCTTTTCCATAGATATCCGTCCGGACACAAGTATTGCGTACAATGAGTTAGTTTTCGCGCAGGGGGACAGTATTCCGAATTGGTTCAATCCCGTGGGCTGGGAGGAAGAGAACGAGGCAAGCGATGGAAGGGCCAGTCTTTTATAGCGAGCGTTTGGAGCTCCTCAAAGATCTTGAAGCTCTCACGCAAACCGAGCTTGCGGAAGTCTTGGGGGTGCGGCAGTCCTTTATTTCGCAGATCGTCAACCAAACTCGCCCGTTTCCGGACGGTCTTGCCGCGCGAGCCAGTAGCGTCTTCAAATACCCCCTTACTTTTTTCAGTGTGCCACCCACCGCATTCGATACCGCCGTGGCGACTTTCCGTAAAAAGAGTGCGGCGCCGGCGCGGGCAGAACGGCAGGTGGTCCAGAGCGTCCGCGAAGCCAGCAGGGCATGGAACTACACGTCGAAAGCTTCCGGATTCCGGGAATTTCCGGCTACTTTGAGGGCTAAACATTTCGCGACCCCGGAGGATGCAGCTTCTCACACGCGGAAAATATCGGGGCTGCCGGCAGATGCTCCTATTCGAAATATGACTCAATTCGCGGAAAACCTCGGCGTCGGAGTTGTGCTCAACCTGATGGGTCCGCAGAAAACCCCGGGGCATCTGGGTGCAAGCATTCCCATGCGGGAGAATTCCCGCCCGCTCATTGCGTTGACCAGCCCAACGGAAGGTGGCCGAACTCGCCTCACCATTGCGCACGAATTGGGGCACCTCCTTTTCGACGCCGATCTGCGAGTGCCTATCAGGGGCACCCGTTCCCCGGAAGAAAACCGGGCCTTTGATTTTGCCGGCGCGCTTTTAGTTCCGGAAAAAGTGATGCGCGAGCGGATCGATGAGCACACAACCATGCGCGGATTTTTGGAGGTCAAAGCCGATTACGGGATAAGCGTGGTGGCGCTTATTGTGCGCGCCGAGCGCCTCGCTATCATTAGCGCCGACCGCGCCCGCAGCCTGCATATCCAACTCTCCTCGCTCGGGTGGAAAAAATCGGAGCCGGTCCGGATTGAGGTGGAAAAGCCTTCGCTCTTCGGGCAAGCGGCCGCGCGAGTATGGGGCAGCCGCTCCCTGGCGTTCAAAATGTCCCAAACGCTCGGGATCCCCGCGAAAGCTATCGATATGTGGCTCGGGGATTCGGGTACGGCAGAACCACAGGAGGAACAGGGCGCGATGGATAACGTGGTATCCCTCGACGAGCGAAGAAAATGGTAGGCCCCGTGGGATTCGAACCCACAACCCTTGGATTAAAAGTCCAGTGCTCTGACCGTTGGAGCTAGAGGCCCACGAAGTAGTGTAGCGCGCTTTGGCCCGCTGGTAAAAAATCAGGCGGAATCTGTGTGGAAAGCCGCACTTGCGCGCTGTCGCTCGTCCCGCAACTCCTTTACGTAATCGGCGGAAAATAGCTCGAAGCCGCACTAAGGCTCGCCCTGAAGTGCGACAATAGAAGAGTGAGCGAGCGCACTGGCGCGCCCCGAGCGAGTGGAGGAAAAATTATGGCTAGTAGTTTTCGCCGTCCGGCCCAGATGAAACCGGACCAGCTCGAGTCCATCGAAGGTGAAGCGGACGTCGCCTACCACAGCGAGCTCGCCCACACCGCGGCCCAGGCCCTCCTGCCCGGCGCCGGTTACCACACCGAAGATCCGGAGGTGCGCGCTCGCGTGCTGGACCTTGTCGCCACCGAAGGCATCGACGTCATCGCCGAAGCCTGGGCGCGCTCCCCGGAAAGCACCCTGCCTGGAATGCTGTGGCGCGGCTACTTGCTGCGCGAATGGTTGCGGCGTTTCCCGAACGACGCCGCCGCGCGGCTCACCGCCGCGCGGGAAAAGCTCGGCTCCCAGGGAGCTGACGGCGCGGAGAAACTGGAGAAAACCCCCACCCTCGGAGAAGTGCAATCCAGTTGGGATGAGGTGTTTGCCGGTTCCTTCAGCGGGGACTTCGCTGAGGTGCTAGCCAGCTCGGCCCGCCTGTGTGACACCCTCGCCGAAGTGGATCCGCTTTGGATTCCCAGTGATGAGCACCCGCTGGCCACGCCGGTCACGCGCCGCGATGCGGCGCTGCTGGAAACGGCGCGGGAATTCCGTGCGGCCGGGGCTCGGGCGGTGCGCGGCACGCTCTCGTAGCGGTTTCGTAGCGGAGCGGGGCCGTTCCTGGAGGGGTGCCGGCCGGCCCTTGTGGGACGGCTTGCCCGTTCCGGTAGCGGCGCGGGCCGGCTCGGATATTCACGGTATCGGGGAGGAAGCTCTTGGCTGAGGGGAACTGCGCCGTCGTTCGTTTGCTTGGACGTAACTTTTCTGTCGTAGTCATCGACTACGGTTAAGAGGTAGCAGGAAAAAGGAGCCCTCCTATGAGTATCGTTGCCGGAACACCGCAGCCGGATCAGGCCGCGCTTTTTAACCAGCTCGCCCAAGAATGCTTCGCGGCGGATGGCGTCGCGCCGTTCAGTGAGCAAACGCTTCTGGATATTGCCGCGGGCGCGGAAAGTTCGCGGGTGTGGACTCTCGGGGATCCCGTGGTTGGGGTGGCTCATTCCGGGCGCACCGGGGATGTGGAATTGGCCGTGCGTCCGGAGGCCCGCGGCAAGGGCGCCGGTACGGAATTGCTGCGCACCGTTCTGGATGCGGGGGAAACCGCGGTGTGGGCGCACGGGGATCTGCCCGCCGCCCAGGAACTCGCGGCATCATCCCAGCTCTACCCGGGGCGTACCCTCCTCGTGCTGGAGCGCCCGGTTACGGAAGAAAATCCTGCCCCGGCCCTGTGGACTCTGCCGGGAATCGTGCTGGCGCCGGTGGATCCGGCCGCGGATCTGGAGGATATTGCGCGTCTCAACGCGGAAGCTTTTGCGGATTTGCCCGATCAGGGCCAGCTCACCGCGGAGGATCTGCGTGAACGCATGGAAGCTCCCTGGTTCACTCCGGAACTCTTGGTAACCGCGCGCTGCCAAGGTGAACTCGTTGGCTTTGTGTGGCTCAAGCCGAATGTGCTCGGGGGTGTCACGGCTGAATCCGGTGCGGGCAGCGAATCCGGCGCAGCCGAAGTGAACGCGGCCAGCGAGTCCGGCGCAGCTAGCGAACCGAGCGAAGCGAATGTGCTGGAACTTTATGTGCTCGCGGTGGCCCCGGAACACCGCGGCAAGGGCATCGGGAAACTGCTGACGGCCTGGGCGCTTGTCACCACCGGCTCGCGGGGCTTCTCGCGCTGCATCCTCTATGTTGATGCCGCGAATTCCGCCGCGGTGCATGTCTACGGGAAGGCCGGTTTCACGCAGGCCGAACGGCATGTGCGCTATGAACTGCAACCCGAACCGGCCGTTTCGGCTACCCGCGCCCGCCTGGCGGCCCGGGAGGGCGCCAGTGCCGTGGAACCCACCCCGCATGAAACTTTCCTCCAGGCGGTGCGGCTCGGTTCGCCGGTCTCCACCAAATCCCTCACGGATATGGCCAAGGAATCGCGCAAACTCGCCAAGCGTTCCGCGAAAGCACCGGAAGAATCCCAGCTTCCCGAAGGGCGCTTCGCGGATCGGGAACTCTCCTGGTTGGCTTTCAATGAGCGAGTGCTGGAACAGGCGGAAGATGAAACCCTACCGCTCCTGGAACGCGCGTGGTTCCTCTCCATTTTCTCCTCGAACCTCGATGAGTTCTTCATGGTGCGGGTGGCCGGCCTCAAGCGCCGTATTGATACCGGCATCGGAGTGGTGGCAGCATCCGGCCTCACCCCGCGCCAGGTCATGAAGGGTATCGCGGAACGCACCCATGAACTAACCGCGCGCCAAGCCAAGGTCTACTCGGAAGATATCAAGCCCAAGCTCGAAGGCCAGGGCGTTTTTATCCGCCGCTGGAATGAGCTTGATGCCCAGGTGCAGCAGCGCTTCTCCAAGCTCTTCAAGGATGAGATTTTCCCCGTCCTCACCCCGCTCGCGGTGGATCCCTCTCACCCCTTCCCCTATATTTCCGGGCTTTCCCTCAACCTCGCCGTGGTCCTCAAAGATCGGCGCGGTTCCTCCGCCTTCGCGCGGGTGAAAGTGCCGGATCTGCTCCCGCGATTCCTCATGATCGGGGAAGATGGCACCGCCTACAGCCCGGAAAATGTTCCCGTGGAAGCCGGCAGCGATATTGAATTCCTGCCCCTGGAGGAACTCATCGGGCACCACCTGGGTGAACTCTTCCCCGGGATGGATGTGCAAAGCTACGCCACCTTCCGCGTCACCCGCAATGAGGACCTGGAAGTCGAAGAAGACGACGCAGAAAACCTCCTCACCGCCCTGGAACGCGAGCTACTCCGGCGGCGCTTCGGGCCGGTGGTGCGCCTGGAAGTAGATGAGGATATGGATGATGCCACCCTCAGCTTCCTCCAGAAGGAAATGAGTGTGAGCCCTTCGGATACCTACCGGCTGCCCGCGCCTCTTGACCTGCAATCCCTCGAGCAACTCCACGATCTGGACCGGCCCGGGCTCAAATACCCCAAGTATGTGCCCGTCACGCCCACCGGGCTCACGGATGCTGAATCGGCCAAACCGGCTGACTTCTTCGCGAAGCTGCGCGATCATGATGTGCTGCTCCACCATCCCTACGAATCCTTCTCCACCTCGGTGCAGCAATTCATCGCCCAGGCGGCCGCGGATCCGCAGGTACTCGCCATCAAACAAACCCTCTACCGCACCTCGGGGGATTCCCCCATCGTGAACTCGCTTATCCGTGCGGCCCGGGCCGGCAAACAGGTCCTCGCCATCGTGGAAATCAAGGCACGTTTCGATGAGCAGCGCAATATCGAATGGGCGCGCAAACTCGAGCGGGCCGGGGTCCACGTGGTCTACGGAATGATCGGGCTGAAAACCCACTGCAAGCTCGCGCTGGTGGTCCGTCAAGAATCCGACGGCCTGCGCCGCTATTGCCACGTGGGTACCGGCAACTACAACCCGAAAACCGCCCGCGGCTATGAAGACCTGGGCCTGCTCACCTCCAACCGGGATGTGGGCCAGGATCTCACCCGGCTCTTCAACCAGCTCTCTGGCTACTCTCGGCAGGAACGTTTCCACCGGCTCCTCGTGGCGCCCACCGGCATCCGCTCCGGACTCATCGACCGGATCGAACGCGAAATTGAAAACAAGAACGCCGGCAAACCCGCCTGGGTGAAATTCAAAGTCAATTCCATCGTGGACGAAGCCACCATTGACGCCCTCTACCGGGCCAGCCAAGCCGGCGTGAAAGTCAGCATTCAGGTGCGCGGAATCTGCGCCCTGCGCGCCGGTATCCCCGGGCTTTCCGATAACATCAAGGCCCGTTCCATCTTGGGTCGCTACCTCGAACACTCGCGTATCTACGCTTTTTGTAACGACGGCGACGCAGATGTCTTCATCGGCTCTGCCGATCTCATGCATCGCAACCTGGATCGGCGCATCGAAGCCCTCATCAAGATCACGGACCCGGATATGGTGGACCGCCTGGTGGAACTGGTGGATGTGGCCACCGCGGATACCACCAGCTCGTGGCACCTGGGCCCGGACGGGTGGGTGCGCCACAACCTCAGCCCCAAGGGCCGCCCGCTCGTCGATATTCAGGAGCTGCTCATGAAACAAGCACGCTCCCGCGTGGCAGGAGGGGACTAAAAAGCCCGGGCCGGGGGAATCCCGCGGCCAGCGCATATCCGTACCAACTATGCCGAAGGGGGAGTGATGGGCAGCGTTCATGCTGCGGGCGCCGTTGTGTGGCGCAAAAAAGGTGGCGAATTCCAGGTGTTACTCGTACGCCGGGATAGCTACAAAGACTGGTCCTTCCCCAAGGGCAAATACAAGCCCGGCGAAGGCCCGCGTATGGCAGCCGTGCGGGAAGTCTACGAAGAAACCGGCGAGCATATCGCCCTGCAGCGGCCCCTGCCCTCCATCGGCTACACCCTCTCCTCGGGGAAGAAAAAACGAGTCTTTTACTGGGTGGCCCGCCCGCTCACCCAGCGCTCGCGGCCGGTTGCCGCCCGCCCGGAATTCCCCACCGCCCACCCCGGGGAAATCACCCGGTCACGCTGGATGAACGCGGAAACCGCCCTCGAAAAACTCAGCTATAAAGACGAACGCAGCATGCTCAAACGCGTCCTGAAATACTGGGAGCGCGGAGAACTCACCACCCGCGCGGTGCTGCTCGTTCGCCACGCCCGCGCCCAAAAACGCTCGGCGTGGAACGGAAGCGAAAAAACCCGGCCCCTCACCCCGCACGGAGCCTCCCGGGCCCGCACCATCAGTTCGGTGCTCAGCGTCTACGGAGTGGATCGCCTCGTCTCCTCTCCTTGGCAGCGCTGCACCGCCACCATCGCCCCCTACGCACAGGCCTCCGGAGTCTCCCTCACCTGCGTCGCCGCCCTCACCGAACACTCCCACGCGAAGAACCCCGCCGGAGTACGTAAAACCATCGAGGCGGTCCTGACTGACGCCGGAGCTCCCACGGCGGTCAGCTTGCATCGCCCCACCCTGGGTACCGTTATCGACGTCGTTAAAAAACACGGCGGCCACCACGTAAAAGAAAAGCTCCCCGACGACGACCCCTACCTTAAAACCGGAGAAATCCTCGTCGTCCACATGAAAGGCGACCACGCGGTTGATGTCGAACGCTTCCGTCCCGTCCACACCAAACCCTAGCGGCCGCGCGCCCAGGGGCCGTGTGCCCAGCAGCCAGCGCGCGGGCTGTTCTCGTGGTCACGTCCCATGCACTCAGCGCGCCGCGCACTCGCCCGGTCCCGCGCCGCGCGCACCCAAGCCTGTGAGACATGCTACAAGCCCGTTAACCTTCTGTTTACCTCCGGTGTGGGCCGCCGTAACCCTCGCTTCCTAGGCTCGAACCAGCGAGCGCCGAAACGGGCGTTCCTGAACACGCAAGGATTAAACAGTGAAGACCATGAAGATCTCGGCACTTGCTGGTGCCACCGCTCTTGCTCTGACCCTTTCCGCCTGTGGTGGGGACGCAACGACTTCTGCCACCACCGAAGCTGCCAAGGGTGACGCCACCACCCAGGCCGCGGACAGCGGCTCGAACCTCTCGGGCACCATCTCCGGTTCCGGTGCTTCCTCGCAGCAGAAGGCCCAGCAGGCCTGGCGCGATAACTTCACCATCGCGAACTCGGGCGTGACCGTGAATTACGAGCCCACCGGCTCCGGCACCGGCCGCCAGCAGTTCCTCTCCGGCCAGGTGCAGTACGCCGGCACGGACTCGGCTCTCAAGTCGGAAGAACTCGCCCAGGTTTCCAATACCTGCAAGACCGACGTTGCCGTGGAACTGCCCGTCTACATTTCCCCCATTGCGATCGCCGTGAACCTCGAAGGTGTCAAGGAGCTCAAGCTCGATGCTCCCACCATCGCGAAGATCTTCTCCGGCCAGATCGAAAAGTGGAATGACCCGGCCATTGCCGCCACCAACTCCGGCGTCAAGCTCCCGGACGAAACCATTATCCCGATCCACCGCGCGGAAAAGTCCGGCACTACCGGTAACTTCCAGTCCTACCTGGAAGAAGCCGCCCCCGAGGTCTGGACCTACGGCTCGGAAGAAACCTGGCCGATCCAGGGCGGTCAGTCCGCCGAATCCACCTCCGGTGTGGTCCAGCTGGCCCTCTCCACCCCGAACTCCATCATCTACGCCGACTACTCCCAGATCGAAACCCTCACCCCGGTGAAGGTCAAGGTTGGCGATGAGTTCATCGGCCCCGAACCGGAAGCCGCCGCTCGCGTGGTGGATGACTCCCCGGCCGCCGAAGGTGCCACGGACACCCTCCTCAACAAGGACCTCAAGCGCGACGGCTCCGTCAAGGGTGCCTACCCGGTCGTTATGCTCTCCTACCTCATCGGCTGCCAGGAATACAAGGATGCCTCCACCGGTGAACTGGTCAAGGCCTTCTTCACCTACGTCGTCTCCGAAGAAGGCCAGAAGGCCGCCTTCGCGGCCAACGGTGGTAACGCTCCGATCTCGGACACCCTGCGCAAGCAGGCCATGGCCGTCATCGATACCATCAAGTAAACCAGCGGTTAGACAACCGAATACCCCTATCTGAAAGTCGATATGACTGAACGAGATAACGCAGCCGGGGAGGTTCTTGAGCGTACCGCTCAGGAAACCTCCCCGGAGGTGGGTCAGACTGCAGTGCCGGCCCGCCCGACCAAACGCGCGCGTCGCCGCGTTGCAGACACTACCTTCAACGGCCTAGCCATCGGAGCTGGAGCATTCATCATCCTCATCCTGGGCGCCGTTTTCATCTTCCTGCTCCTCGAGTCATATCCGGCATTCATTGCCGGTAAGGAAGAAATCTCCGGGACAGCAGATTTCACGAAGGGCATGGGCTTCTGGCAGTACGCCGGGGCGGCCCTCTTCGGGACCGTGCTCTCCGCACTTCTGGCCCTGGCCCTCGCCGTACCCTTCGCGGTAGCGATTGCGCTGTTTATTTCGCATTTCGCGCACCGGCGTTTCGCCTCCGTCCTCGGCTACATTATTGACCTGCTCGCGGCCATTCCCTCCGTGGTCTTCGGCCTGTGGGGTATTCGCACCCTCGAACCGATTGTGCGCCCCGTTTTCGAATGGGTCTCCAATGTGCTCACCCCGCCGCTCCAGTGGTGGGTGGATCACGTTCCGTTCATGGGTGAAGAAGGCGGACTGGCCCAATTCGATTGGTGGCCGCTCCAGCCCAGCCTGGTGGCCTTCACGCCGCCGGCTCGTAACATCATGATGGGCGGCCTGGTGCTGGCCATTATGATCCTGCCGATTATCACCTCGCTGTGCCGCGAAGTATTCCTCCAGACCCCGAAGCTGCTGGAAGAAGCAGCGCTCGGTCTGGGCGCCACCCGCTGGGAAATGATCAAGATGACCGTGCTCCCGGTGGGCCGTTCCGGTATCGTCTCCGCGGCCATGCTGGGCCTGGGGCGCGCCCTGGGCGAAACGATGGCACTCCTCATGGTGCTCTCGGCCGGCCTGCAGGTGAACTTCAACCTCTTCTCCCCGGGGCAGCACTCCACCATCGCCTCGCAGATCGCCCTGAACTTCCCTGAAGCTCATCCCGGTCTGCAGCGCCAGGTCCTTATCGGTATCGGCCTCATGCTCTTTGCACTGACCTTCGTGGTCAACTGGTTGGCGCGGCGCGTTCTGGCCCGGTACGCAGAATTCTCAGGAGCGAATGCCTAATGAGTACTGACGTAACACAGACCCCCGCCAGCCAGCCCGACGGCGGCGCGCACGCGCTGCCCGGTAGCGGCACGCAGCCCGGCGGCAACGGCGGCAACGGCCGCGCCGGCAGCACGGACACCGTCACCGAAGGCACCCCGATCTTCGCCTCCGAATACGGCCGCCTGCCCAAGTTCTTCAATTGGGCGGTGCTCGTGGTGTGCATGCTGGCCTCCTGGCTGCTGTTCCACTTCGGCTTCAAAGCGGATTCGCTTTTCGGCGCGGTCCTGGTGGGCTTGCTCGTCTTCTTCCTCGTGATCCGGATTGTGGGATACGCGGTGGAAGGCCCGCGCCGCGGCGCCAACCGCATGGCTACCGTGCTCATCACCAGCGCTTTCGTACTCGCGGTGCTCCCGCTGCTCTCGCTGCTCTACACCGTGATCGTGGAAGCCCTCCCGATCCTCAGCTACTCCTTCCTCAATAACTCCACCCTCGGCATGTCCCTGCCCGGCGCTCAGCCCGGCCTCGGCCACGCCATCGTAGGTACGCTCATTATCACCGGCATCACGGCGCTCATCGCCATCCCGCTCGGTATTCTGACGGCCATCTACCTGGTGGAATACAACAGGGGTGGCTGGTTCGGGCGCTCGGTGACCTTCCTGGTCGATATTATGACGGGCATCCCCTCCATCGTGGCCGGCCTCTTCGCCGCCGCGATTGTCCCGGTGCTCGCGCCCGCGCTCGGGTTCCGCAATGGCATCATGGGCGCCGTCGCCCTTGTTGTTCTTATGACGCCGATCGTGGTCCGCAATACCGAAGAAATGCTGCGCATCGTCTCCAATGAATTGCGCGAAGCATCCTACGCGCTCGGCGTGACGAAGTCCCGCACTATCATCAAGGTGGTGCTGCGGACCGCGCTGCCGGGTATCGTTTCCGGTTGCGTGATCGCCATCGCCCGCGTGATCGGCGAATCGGCCCCGCTGATGATTACCGCCTCCGTCTCGGATACGTTCAACTACTCCTTGTTCAACGGCCCGATGATGACGCTCCCGGTGTTCGTCTACTCGCAGTTCAAGGCCAATAACCTCGACCTGGCCTGGGGCGGCGCGCTCGTCTTGGTGTTTATCGTGCTGGTATTCAACTTGCTGGCGCGCTTGATTGCTCATATCTTCGCCCCGAAGGGCCGCTAACGCGGCAGCCGAAAGGAAAAACAGTGCCTCAGGGAATTAGTGTTCGTAACGAGAGCATTTACTACGGTGATTTCCTCGCCGTGGAGAACGTCAATGTGGATATCAAACCGAATTCGGTGACCGCGCTGATCGGCCCGTCCGGGTGCGGCAAATCCACGTTCCTGCGTTCCCTCAACCGTATGCATGAAGTGATCGACGGCGCCTACGTGACCGGCGACGTCTTCATCGACGGCAATAATATTTACGGCCCCGGGGTGGACCCGGTGACCGTCCGTCAGCACGTGGGCATGGTCTTCCAGCGTGCGAACCCGTTCCCCACCATGTCGATTCGCGACAATGTGCTGGCGGGGATGCGGCTCAATTCGCAGAAGATCAAGAAGTCCGACGCGGAGGAAATCGTGGAGCGCTCGCTGCGCGGCTCGAACCTCTGGGAGGAAGTGAAGGACCGCCTCGATAAGCCGGGTTCCTCGCTTTCCGGCGGCCAGCAGCAGCGCCTGTGCATCGCCCGCGCCATCGCGGTCAAGCCCGAGGTGCTCCTCATGGACGAACCGTGCTCGGCCCTCGACCCGATCTCCACCCTCGCGATTGAGGACCTCATGAACAGCCTCAAAGAGGAATACACGATCGTGATCGTGACGCACAATATGCAGCAGGCGGCGCGCGTCTCGGAAATGACCGGCTTCTTCAATATCGCTGGGACCGGCAAGCCCGGCCACCTCGTGGAGTTCGACCAGACGGAGAAGATTTTCTCCAACCCGACCCACAAGGAAACCGAAGATTACGTCTCCGGGCGCTTCGGCTAAACCGGATAAAAGCTCCGCTGTTTACCTTGCGAACTGTGCCGCGCGGGAACTATCCTGCGCGGCACAGTTGTGTTGTGGATGCTATATGAGTACGACGACGCCGCACCGGCCCGCCGCCTCACTTCTATGTGGCGCGCGCGTGGCGCTGTTCTCGCCCGCTAGTGGCAGCGCCACGGTGCGGGCGAGATACCCGAGTTTGCCTAGATAAGAACCAGGCGCAGCAGCCAGGTGGCCACCGCTGCCAGGGCGCCGGCCGCCGGGATAGTCAGGATCCAGGCGGTGGCAATATTGCCGGCCACGGACCAGCGCACTGCCGAACGCCGCTTCGTGGCCCCGACCCCCATGATCGCGCAGGTGATGGTATGTGTTGTGGAAATCGGGGCGGCCCACACAAACGCCGTCGTATAAAGAACACTCGCGGCCACGCTTTCCGCAACGAAACCGCGGGCCGGATCCAAATCAATAATTTTTGAGCCGAGCGTCTTCATAATGCGGAAGCCACCGGTCGCGGTCCCCAAAGAAATCGCGGCGGCCGCGGCCAGTTTCACCCAGGTGGGGATGCCGTCCTCGAGGTTGTGGAAGCCGCCCGCGGTGAGGGCCAGCACGATCACACCCATGGTTTTCTGGGCGTCCTGGAGGCCGTGCCCGAGGGCTACCATCGCGGCGGAAACCGTCTGGGCGTAGCGGAAACGGTGCATGGTGGTGTGGTAGGGTGCCTCGGTGAGCAGGCGCAACACCACTTTCATAATGAGGTAGGCGAGCAGGAAACCAACCGCGGGGGAAACAACCATCGGCACCACCACGCGGTCGAAAATAACCGCCCAGTGTACGGTGGCCAGCGAAGCGATACCCGCCCCGGCCAGCCCGCCAATGAGCGCGTGCGAAGATGACGAGGGCAGCCCCCGCCACCAGGTAATAAGATTCCAGCCGATTGCCCCGGCCAGCCCGCCGAGCACCAGGGTGAGGCCGGTGATTTTTTCCAGCTCGGTAATATCAACGATGCCCGAGCCGATTGTTTCGGCCACTTTGGTGCCGAGCATCGCGCCGAGGAAGTTCATGACGGCCGCCATCGCGAGGGCCACCCCCGGGGTCAGCGCGCGGGTGGCTACCGAGGTGGCGATGGCATTTGCGGCGTCGTGAAAACCGTTAGTGAAGTCAAAAATGAGGCTAATGACGACGACGGTGCCCACCAAAAAGAGCAACTTGGACAAAATCAGGACTCCTTGAGGGCAATGCGCTCGACCACGGCGGCGAGCGTCTCGAAAGCATCGACGGTGTCCTCGAGGGTGTCCACAACCAGTTTGACGCGCAGCAATTCAATGGCGTCGGTGGCGTTTTCAAAAAGCGCGGCGAGGGTGGAACGGTAGAGGGAATCGCCCTTGTTTTCCAGCTGGTTAATTTCCACCCAGTATTCGCGGGTATCCGGGGAGGTGGGGTTGAAATGCGCGAGGATATCCGAGGAGAGGCGGGCGCAGCTCTTGAGAATATCCACCACCGTAGGCACGCTATCGGGGAGGGTGAGGGGGCGCATGAAGGCCACGTTTTCCCCGACCTCGTCCATGAGGTCCACACAATTATCAACCGCGGTGGTCAGGGCATAAAGATCCTCCCTGTCGAAAGGGAGGACAAAAGACCTATTTACCACTTTGAGGAGCGCGTGATTTGACTCATCTGCATTGTTTTCGATGGTATGCAACTGCTGCTGCAACTCCGCGCGCTCATGAACCGGTGCGGTCATCAGCTGCGCGAGGCCCGCGGCGGCGATAGGAAGATGCGCCGCCTGGGCGCCAATTAGGTCGAAAACCCGCGTGGAACGCGAGAATTTAGAGAATAACCCCACGTGAATTCCTCGTTTCGGGGACATGAACAATCGATGAACGACTCTCCTCAAGGATAGTTCATTATGGGGCGAAACGTGTATGACAGCGCGGTGAGATCGGGCAAGCGCGCGGCGGCAGCGAAGTGCGCAGGATGCGCGCAGGATGCGCCCTCCCGACATGAGCCCCTCACAAAAAGCAACCTCTCGACGGGTATCTCTTCAGGATGCAACACCCTGACAGTAGGCTCCACAAAAAGCAACGCCACGACAGTGGGCCCCGCAGGATGTAACCCGGTGGCAGCGGGCCCCGCAGGATGCAACCCGACGACATCAAAACAATTTCTTAACGTAGCTGCTGTTGCATTTTGATTTCGGGCGGGCGCGGCGGGCTTCATGCGAGAGCCTCACGGACCTCACGAACTTCAATAGTCACACCAGCACCTGGGGAGGGGGTATCTGTTTTCAGAGCTGTACTTCATATGTCGTACATGCGAAGTACATCCCGGAAAATATGCCTTCCTCGCCGGAGCGGCGGGCCGGCGAGGCAAAGTGTGAGTCTGGGACATCGCCTCCCACAGGATGTGCATAAGAGACACGAAATCGCCCTGAAACGGTACTCTCGCGCACACTTTGTTTCTGGGTACGGTTCATACGGTTCCGGACCGAATCCAAACCAACGCCGCGCAGCAATTGGACCTCTTTTGTCTATTAACCCCACGCAGCGGTAGAAAAGTGGCGGGGAAAATGAAGAATGGCGGGAAAGGGTGCCGGACCTGAGAGCGCCTGACGGCGCGAATGCCGCTCGTAGCGGCGCTAGTTGGAGCCCGGGGCTTTCAAGGTCCGGCACCGTGGCTTCAGAATAACAAGAGCACGGCCAATCGGAAACTTTTCGTCGCGCTTTCGGGCCAAGCGTGAAAAATGAAGACTTTTTTGCTCCGACGTGGGAAAATGACACTAGCTATGGGCTGTGGCAGCCGCGGGCTGTATGTGCCCGAAACTTTGGATGATGCCCGGCCGGGGCGGGTAACCTGAGCATATGGTCTTTGCAATCCCTGAAAATCTCAGCCCGGAAACCTATCCGATGGCCTGGCTCGTTGATACCTGGCGCGGCGCTGGCCTCCTCGAATACGAGGGCGTGGACGCGGCCGGCTACCTCCACGAATTGCGCATCGATAATGATGACCACGGCCCCTACCTGCGGGTGCGTTCGGCAACCTGGCTTTCCCAGGAGCCGGCCGGGGCGGTGGATCGGGAGGTGCCCGGCGGGCGGATGTACGCGGCCCTCACCAAAGGTCAGCTGTGGTCGAGCTTCGAGGGCTACCTGCGCGTTTCTCCGAATAACCTCCAGGGCACAGAGGGCCGTTTCGTGCTGGAAGGCATGATCGCCACTTCCGCCGGGCACGCCATGACCTGGGCCGGTTTTATTAAGGGCCCGCAATTCCAGATCGTCGCGGACGCCATCGCTGCCACCCCCACCGCCGCGAGCTACACCGGCGGCCAAATCATGGGCGGCTACGTGGAATCCGAGTTTTTCTACGCCTACGATATGGCGGCTTTCGGGGCGGATATGCGCAGCTATATGGCCGGCCGCCTCCAGCGCCTGAGCGATTGCCCGGAAGCGGGCGAGCCGGAATCTGGCGGTGCGGATTCTGCCGGCGGGGCGGGCGCGCCCGAGGCGCAACCAGAATCGTGATACCCAGCCCGCTGCTGCGCTGGCCCGGCGCGGTTCCCGGGGAGGGGGAGGCGGCCGGGGTGGCCGCTTTCTACACCAATCCCTATGTGGAACAGCGCGAGCTGGAAGCCGGGCGCGGCTTCGTGGACCTTTCCCATTGGCAGGTGCTGCGCGGCGCCGTCAGGGCATGCCCGGATGCTGAGCATGCACGCGAAGTGCTGGAATGCGACGCCGGAGGCCGGATTCTCAGTGCCCTACTGCGCTGCGAGGATAGTCGTGAAGATATTTTCCTAAGCCCGCCGGGCGGGCCTGATTGTGGTATGTGCCCAGCCAACTACATAGCCATAGGTACGACGACGCAAGGAGCCGCGCGCCTCCGTGCGGCCATGCGCGGCCAGCCCGGGCTATCCGCCACTTTCTGGGAAGACTGGTGGCCGGGCAGCGATACGGTGATCCTCCTGGTCGAGGATATTGAGGTAGTCGCCCGGGCCGGGCAGGCCGCCGGCATGAGTCCGGTAGGTTTATTCGCCTGGATCGCCTACCGGGTCGCCGCGCGCCGCCCGGATCCCTTCCGGGCGGCGCGCGCGGGGGCGGGCCTTCGTGATATTTACGGCTCTGGCCTAGCGGGCACCCGCGGATCCGGGGAAGTGTACGCCTGTGGAACCCGAGAAATAGGTGCCCGCGAATCCGGGGAATGCGATATCCGCCAGCTCGGGGAAGCGGGGCGGAGCTTGGCGTGCCTGTATTTAGAAGGCCCGGATGAAGCTGACCTACCTGAGCCGGGTACTCCGGTACACGCGGATCGCACCGAGGCACCGGCCCTGGGCTACGTGACCTCCGCGGTGCGGCATTGGGAAGAGGGCCCCCTTGCCCTCGCCTTGATCAGAGAACCAACAGCGCTGGGGGCGGTGCGGGTCGGGGAATTCCGCTGCGGCGTCGAACCTATTCCTCTACCTGCGCACGCGCCCGTGGCGGTGACCATTCGTGAAAGCGGCGAAAAAAGTGTCGTAGGCCGTGATTAGAATGAGGGCGAGCACCACGCTTAGCACGAGGACGGAGAATCATGAACCTAACAACCTTGCGGCTCGTCACGGATATCTGCAACGGGATATTTTTTGTGATCCAGCTGGCGATTCTCGCGTTTATGGTGTGGGCGCTGGTGGCCTGCCTGCGCCGGCCGGATGCGGATTTTCGCTATGCCCGCAAGGATAAAAAGTTTTGGAGCGGGGTGCTGCTCGGCTGCGCCCTGGTCACCGGGATCGTGCTTTTCACGCCCATTCGCCTGCCTTTCCAGCCCTTCCTCATGCTCGGGGCGGCCTACGGGGCGCTCTACTACCTGGGTCCCGAAGAACAGCGGATGGGCCCGCGGCGCGGTTCGCGCGGGCGCGGGGGTGGGTCCTGGTAAAGCCGGGTAGGCGCAGGGCCTAGCTGCGTCGTCGTACTAATAACACCACGAAGGAGGAAGAATGCGAGCAGTTATTCAGCGCGTCAAGCGCGCGTCCGTCACGGTGGACGGCGCCGTGATTTCGCAGATCGGCACGGGGCTGTGCGTGCTCCTGGGCGTGACCCACGGGGATGGGGCGGCGGAAGTGGAGAAAGTCGCGCGGAAAATCGCGCAGCTGAAAGTGCTGCGTGCCGCGGACGGCACCGATGATCCGAATAGCCGGCGCAGCGCGGAAGAAGCGCAGGCGCCCGTGCTACTCGTTTCGCAATTCACCCTGTATGCGGATGTGCGCAAGGGCCGCAAGCCCTCGTGGTCTAAGGCCGCGCCCGGGGAGGTTGCCGATCCGCTCTACGAAGCGGTCGTGCGCGAATTGCGGGAGAAGTACGGGCTGGAGGTTGCTACCGGGCAGTTCGGGGCCATGATGGATGTGGAGCTCGTCAATGACGGCCCCTTCACGCTCCTCGTTGAGGTGGAATCCGCCGGCGCTTAAACTGGCGCGTTAGCCCGCGGCGCCCCGCCGGCGCTCGCGGCCCGCACACAGTCGCCGTGCTTGCCGCGCCGCCCGCAACGCCCCGCCAATATGGGCCCAAAGGCCCGGCGATAGTGAAATAAGCTCAGAAATCTTATCGATAACAGCACTTTCCGCGCTAATTCGGCTTTTTCCCTCAGCAAAATGTGAGCCACACACTCATGCCACTGGCGAACAGGGGACGGCTCCCGGGCTGAGGGCCGTTACTCTTTTAGAAGATTGCAAGTGCAAGGAGAGTTATGTTCGAAAGGTTCACCGACCGCGCTCGGCGGGTCATCGTGCTCGCGCAGGAAGAAGCACGGAACCTCAAGCACAACTACCTGGGGACCGAACATATCTTGCTCGGCCTCATTCGCGAGGGCGAAGGGGTGGCCGCGAAGGCGTTGGAAGCCCTGGGGGTGACGCTTGAGTCCGTGCGGACGCAGGTCATCGACATTATCGGCGAAGGCCAGGAGCCGCCCTCGGGTCATATTCCCTTCACGCCGCGCGCCAAGAAGGTCATTGAGTTCGCGATGCGCGAGGGGCTGCAAATGGGCCACTCCTATATCGGGACCGAACATCTCCTCCTCGGGCTCACCCGTGAAGCGGACGGCGTGGCCGCCCAGGTCCTCATCAAGCTCGGCGCGGATATGCCCACCGTGCGCAACCAGGTCAGCCAGCTTATTTCCGGTTTCCAAGGGAAGGAAGCCGTGGGGGTGGGTGGCGGCCCGCGCGAAGGCACGAAGGCCGGTTCCACGGTCCTCGATCAGTACGGGCGCAACCTCACCGCCGCCGCGCGTGACCACAAGCTTGACCCCGTGATCGGCCGGCATACCGAAACCGAGCGGGTTATGCAGGTGCTCTCCCGGCGCACCAAGAACAACCCGGTGCTGATTGGCGAACCCGGCGTGGGTAAAACCGCGGTGGTGGAGGGCCTGGCCCAGTCCATCGCCGCCGGTAACGTTCCGGAAACCCTCAAGGATAAGCAGCTGTATTCCCTCGATATGGGTTCCCTGGTGGCCGGTTCGCGCTACCGCGGTGACTTCGAGGAACGCATGAAGAAAATCCTCAAGGAAGTCAATACCCGCGGGGACATCATTCTTTTCATCGACGAAATCCACACCCTGGTGGGCGCGGGCGCCGCGGAAGGCGCCCTGGATGCCGCCTCGCTGCTCAAGCCGATGCTGGCCCGCGGGGAACTCCAGGTCATCGGGGCAACCACCCTCGATGAATACCGCAAGTACATTGAAAAGGACGCCGCGCTGGAACGGCGTTTCCAGCCCATCCAGGTGGAACAGCCCACCGTGGAACAAACGATTGATATTTTGCGCGGCTTGCGGGATCGGTACGAGTCCTACCATCGCGTGACTATTACCGACGACGCCCTGGAGGCAGCCGCCACCCTGGCAGACCGGTATATTAACGACCGCTTCCTTCCCGATAAGGCCATTGATCTCATCGACGAAGCGGGGGCCCGCCTGGCCATCCGCAAGATGACCGCGCCGCCGGAACTGCGCGAACTGGACGATAAGATCGCCTCCACGCGCCGCGCTAAAGAAGCGGCTATCGACGCTCAGGACTTCGAGAAGGCCGCCGGCCTGCGTGACGAAGAGCAAAAGCTCGGCGAAGAACGCGATGCCCGCGAGCAAGCCTGGAAGGACGGGGATATGGACGTCGTCTCGGTGGTGGATGAAGATCTCATCACCGAAGTGCTCTCCATGTCCACCGGCATCCCGGTCTTCAAGCTCACCGAGGCGGAATCCGCAAAGCTGCTGCGCATGGAAGACGAGCTGCACAAGCGGGTGATCGGCCAGCATGAAGCCGTGACCGCGCTCTCCCAGGCGATTCGCCGTACCCGCGCGGGCTTGAAAGATCCCAACCGCCCGGGTGGTTCCTTCATTTTCGCCGGGCCTACCGGTGTGGGTAAAACCGAGCTCGCCAAGGCGCTCGCGGAATTCCTGTTCGGGGATGAATCCGCGCTCATCACCTTGGATATGTCCGAGTATTCGGAGAAGCACACCGTTTCGCGGCTCTTCGGTGCCCCTCCGGGATACGTGGGCTATGAAGAAGGCGGCCAGCTCACCGAGAAGGTGCGGCGCAAGCCCTTCTCCGTGGTGCTCTTCGACGAAATTGAGAAGGCCCACGCGGACCTCTTCAATTCCCTCCTCCAGATCCTGGAAGAAGGGCGCCTCACGGACGCACAAGGCCGGGTGGTGGACTTCAAGAACACCATCATCATCATGACCACCAATTTGGGTACGAAGGATATTGCGAAGGGCGTGCAAACCGGTTTCCAGTTCGACGCCGATACCACTTCGTCCTACGAGCGCATGAAGACGAAGGTGGCGGAAGAACTCAAGAACAATTTCCGGCCCGAATTCCTCAACCGCGTGGATGACATTATCGTCTTCCCGCAGCTGGGCCGCCCGGAGATTTTGCAGATTGTGGATCTCATGATCGGCAAGCTGGATAAGCGCCTGCGGGACCAGAACCTCTCCATCGCCCTGACGAAGGACGCGAAGGAACTCCTGGCTGACCGCGGGTACGACCCGGTGCTCGGGGCACGCCCGCTGCGCCGCGCTATCCAGCGCGATGTGGAAGATGTGCTTTCCGAGAAGCTGCTCTACGGCGAATTCTCCAAGGGTGACATCATCGTGGTGGATGTGGATAAGGACAATATTCCGATGTCCTTCACCTTCACCGGTCAGTCGCCCGACCAGCCGCTACCGGACGGCGTGATCGAAGCGCACGAGCCGGCCCAGATGGAAGGCCTGGCCTCCGGGGTGAATACTCGCCCCAGCGGCGGGCCGGTTGCCGGGGCTGGCGCTCCGACTTCCGGAGGCGGCCTGGCCGCGGCGAACTAGGGCGCTACGGCGCTACGTGAGCGCGAGTTGAGGCGCCGGCAGGGCGCCAAGCTCACGCGCAAGCTAGGGCCGCGGGCTAGGAATAGCTGATACCGATATCGAGAGCTCGAAGCTAACCGATCAGGTGGGCTTCGAGCTCTCGTGTTATCACCGGGGCGGTTTCGGAGCGGGTAGTGAGGAGCTCCGGTAGCGAGCGGCTCTGCCCAGCAATGCTGTACCGAGCCTCCCACTCCACGACCAGCGTGGCACTCACCTCCTCATTAGCCTGGCGGTAGATAACTTCCGTAAAGGGCTGGCGGGCCGGGACGGTCTGTGTTGGGCGACCGGGCGTGACATTCCCGGTGTTCCCGCTGTTCCCGGCCTTCGCGGTGTTCGTGGTGGGGGAGTTTGCCGCATTGGACGTGCTCCCCACGTTGGACATGCTCCCCGCACCGCTCGCGATTTCTGCGCCAGGCACCTCCCACGTGGCCCGCACCGGAACCAGATCAATAACCACCTCCGCGCCGAGCAAGGTCACCGTGTGGCGCTGGGCCGGCGCGGAATAATGCAAGCGGACCGGGTAGTTGATGGCCACCCAACCGCGCGCCGGTTCCATCCACGCCTCAGCATTCGCCGCCGCAATCCGGATACTCTCCGTGTGAATGATCGTCTCCAACTGCGCGGCGGTGGGAGCGCTACCGGTTTGTGGGTCAACCGGAGGAGCGCCGTTTGCCAGTATCCAACTGAGAATCCCGGCCGCCCCGCGCACATGCCCCGGCAGGGAAGTATCCCGAACCGCGGCGATGAGCGCGCGCCGAGACCACGGCAGCCCGTAGGGTCCGGTGGCCGTGCCGGTGGCTGAGCCACTTGCTGTAGCGGTGCCACCTTCCAACCCGGAGCCGGAGTATCCAGGGTCCGCGCCGGCGCCGCCGCCCGCGCCTGAGCTATCCGCGCCACCCGAGCCAGACGCCGTACCGCCCGCGCCACCGGGTAGACGCCGAGTGTAACTACCCTGAGCTTCCACAGTCACTCCGCCGGCATCGGTGCGAGCGGTATAGATACGTTCCTCACCATCCTCATATTCGCGGGCGAGGGCCGGAGCGCTCACCGTGCACGAACCAAGAAATACCACCGCGGCCATGCCTATGATCAGGCCCCTCAGGAACCAGCGCGGCTTAAATCTGGGACTGCTGTACCGGCTCATCACACGCCTCCGTCCAAAATGTCGTCGTTCATGCCCACCGCGTCCACGATCCAGTTATTACCCGAGCGGAAAATCCGCATGGTTACGAAGAATTCTTCGGCGCGATCTGTCTTTTCGGCGCCCTTGCGGTTGACCACCGGATTAGGTGGATGGGAGACGGAGAACTGCACGGTATAGGCGGCTATGGGATCATTCCAGCGCCCCCGCGCATCACTAAAACTAAAAACGGTTGGCTGCCGGGGCCGGAAGTCTGTTTCTTCACGTTTCGCGATCTGGTGTTGGCACCAATCGCATTGTTCCCCGGCCAGCGGGGTGAGAGGTGCGATATCGCCGGTGATCGTCGCGTAATCGAGGAGGGTGAAAAGATACTGCCCGGCCGCGATGGCTCCCTCCACTGAATCTTCGGCCATCTGAGCGGGCGAGGGAGGTACCGGAATCTGCACCGGCCACGTGGGTAGGGCAGATGGAGAACCGGCGGGCGCGGCGGAGTCGGAGTTTATGGCAGCGCCTGCTGACCCGCTGGCAGCGGAACCGGAGCTCCCGGCAGACGAAGCGGAGCTAGCGCCAGGCGAAGCAGTCGTGGCCGGTGGGCTCGAAGCACCGCCAGGAGAGAGCGCCGGGGGAGGCGCACCCGCCCCGGCTCCACATGCGCTGAGAAGGAAACAGAGGGTGGCAAGAATTCCGGCGCGGCGTCCGGTCATAAGTACGTTCATGACGCCACGTTAACAGCCGCGTCGCCCCTGCCTAGCGCCTATCCACAGGAAGGCTCGCAGCGGCGCGTCGTCCACAGCTTTGCGCCACGCACACCGCGACACCTACGCAAGCCACGCCTGAACGGTTCCCCGGTTCGGCTCCCCTGCGTAGCGTTGCCACTTACGCGCCAGCAACCTCCGTCACCACAACCCACGCTTCGAGCTCTCGGCTAGCGCCCGGTTCCAGCAGCATTTCGCGGCCCTCGGCCCGGTTGAAGGCATTGGGGAGTGCCTGGCACGGCTCCATGGCCACCGCTTGACCAGCGTCGCGTGCCAGCCCGGAGCCTGCAAAAATATGGAAATTCTTCGACGGCCAGTCACCCAGGCGCGCCCACAGAGCAACCTCGCGATTTCTGGTGTGCAAGCGCGCCACATTCCAGCCCGTCCCGGCGCCACCGTTTCCGTCCGCAGCACCGTCCGCACTACCGGACGAACCGACCGCATCACCACCAACCCCGGCCCCGCCCGCATCCGGCCCGGCGCTATCAGCAAGTCGCGCGTAGGCCCAATCCGTAGCCGGGTCGATGGGGGAGTCTGCGAGCGGCTCGCACGGCGCGAAAGCGCCGGCGCCGTCGTACGGAATAAGCTTGGCATCGGTGGCGATACGCGCGCGGCAGTCTAGGCTCAGGCGCGCATCCTCCAGCGGGCCGGCGAGCCGGAAATACGGATGCCACCCAAGCGCCACCGGCGCGGCTACCTCGCTGAGGTTCTCGGCGCGTAAGTGCACGTGCAAGGAGCCATCCTCCCCAATGCTGTAAACAATGTTTACGGCAAGCTCGAAGGGGTAAACACTGTTCGCATCCACGCGGGCGGCAAATTCAAGAACGCCGTTGTCTGCGCGGATGACCTCGAATTCCCGGGTAGTGACGAGGCCGTGTAGGCCCGGTTCCGTATCGGGAAGCGGCGCCGGCACGCTGTGAACGCCGTTTACCGGAACCTCGGCGTGGAGGCGAGCACGCACGGCGGCGTCGTCGCCATGATAGAGCGCGGCCGGGTAGCGCCCCGCGCGGATGCGATTGGACCACGGCACCAGTACCGCGCTGCGGAAACCGTTAAGTTCGCGCAGCTCAGCGGGGTTGCGGTAGCCGTCGATAACCTCGGTCTCGCCCAGGCGATAGCTGAGCAGGGTGGCTCCGCGAGTGGCCGCGCGCAGCGTAACGGTCCGGCCCGCGCACTCGCGTTCAGTGGTGACGATCATGGTCCTTCTTCCTTGTAGTCCCGGGTACGACGACGCCGCAACTGCGGGCGCCTCCTTTAGCTTCCCACGTTCTCCAGGGTACGCGCCAAGGCCTGGTAAGCGGGCCAAGCCGGGTTGCCGGGGCGCGGTGTGAAGCGGGCGGTGATGCGCGGAGCCCAGGCGTCGGCCGGGCAGTCCAGGCCCGCCACCCGCGCCGCCTGGTAGGCCGCCCCCTTGGCCACGTATTCACCCGGTTCGGGCAGGGCGAGGGGAATCTCCAGCACATCCGCGAGGATCTGGACGAGCACCCGCGATTGGGCACCCCCGCCAATAAGCATGGCGTTATCGATGGTGATGCCCCCGGCCCGCAGCGCTTCGAGGGCCCCGCGCATGAGGCAGGCCAGGCCTTCGTAGGCGGCGCGGGCCAGATTCGCGCGGGTGAAATTCGCGATTGTCAAACCGCCCAGATGCGCGCGGGCACCGGGAAGATTCGGGGTGCGCTCGCCCAGGAAATAAGGGATCAGGGTGATTCCACCCGCGCCCGGCGCCGCGGATTCGGCTAGTTCGCCAAGCTCCTCGAAAGAAACATCCAGGATGCTGCGGAAATAATCCTGGATGAGGGAGCCGTTGAGGGTGCAGGCGAGCGGGAGCCACTGGCCATTCGCATCAGAAAAGCCGGTGACGCCCGAAGTGGCATCCTGAACCGGGTGGTCGGAGACCGTGGCGATCACCCCGGAGGTTCCGATGGAAAGCGAGGCTTGCCCGCCGCGCAATCCCAAACCGAGGGCGGCCCCGGCATTATCCCCGGCGCCCGGGCCAATGGGAACCGTGCGGGCGGCGGTCCCGCTGCTCAGCCACTGTGCATCAAGACTCCCCACCGCCTCGAAAGGCGCGGCGATGCGCGGCAAAATAATCTCCCGCGCGGCCGACTCGGGAATGCGCAGCGCCGCGGCGAGGATATCGTAGCGGTAGGCGTCGGTGGTGCAATCCACGTATCCCGTGCCCGAAGCGTCCGAGCGGTCGGTGGCCAGATCGCGTAGATCGGTGGAGCCGGAAAGCTTCCAGGTGAGCCAATCGTGGGGCAGGCAGATCGCGCTAATCCGCGCGGCGTTCTCCGGCTCGGCATCAGCCAGGTAGCGTAATTTTGTGACGGTGAGAGAAGCGACCGGAACGGAGCCGGTTGCCCGCGCCCAAAATTCCCGGCCGAATTCTTCCGTGAGGGCCCGCGCGGCGGGGGCGGACTTGGTATCGTTCCACAACAACGCGGGGCGGATAACCTCCCCGGCGGCATCGAGGGCTACCAGGCCGTGCTGCTGGCCGCCCACGGCGATACCGGAAATATCATCGAGCCCGCCAGCCACGGTAATCGCAGCGCGCAGCGCATCAAGCCAGGCCTGCGGATCCACCTCGGTTCCGTTCGGGTGAGGCGCTTTGCCCTGCCGCACAATCTGCGCGGTCTCGGTATCAATAATGAGGACTTTGGTGGACTGGGTGGAGCTATCGACTCCGGCGACGAGTGGCATATTCTCTCCTAGTAGTGGGCGGCGTGACAGCGGTGTCGCGCCGCGGGCTGGCACGGAGGAAAAGGGTGAGATAGCGCCGGATAACCCGCCCGGCGTACACCACTCCGTGTATTTGTTCTTAAATAAAACTAATGTGGGGGCGTGGGCGTGTCAAGGGTTCGCGCTATGCTCTGGCCCGCATCCAGTGGCGCAGCTCCACTATGATAAATGAGATGCGCGAGAGTCGGGCAGGTAAAGGTTCAGCAGGCAGAGGTCCGGCAAATAGAAGTCCAGCAGGCAGGGAGGTCGGGAGCGTGACCAAAACCGGGAAAACACCGCAGAGCTTGAGGGTGGAAAATACCAAAACGGTGTTGGCATCCGTCTTAGACAGTCCGGAACCGCCCTCGCGCGCCCAGCTTGCTACCCGCACCGGCCTCACCCGTGCCACCGTGTCTCGCCTGGTCGATTACCTCCTGGAGGTTAAGCTCATCGAAGAGCTGCCCCCGGTGCGCCCGCATGTGGGCCGGCCTGCGAACCCCCTGGTCGCCAAGGGGCAGACCATGGTCATGATCGGGATGGAAGTGAATCTGGCCTACCTTTCGGTGGTGGTCATGGACCTGGCCGGCAATATTCTTTTCACCGCGGTGGACCAGCGCGATTCCCGCCAGGCCTCCCCCCAAATTGTGTGCGAGACGCTCAGCGAGATGCTGGGGAGGTGGGCCCGCCCGCGCGGCACCACGGTGCTGGGCACGGGACTATGCGTTCCCGGTTTGGTGGATCGCGGCCGCGGGATCGTGGTGACCGCCCCGAACTTGGGCTGGGCGGATGTTGATATGGTGAGCCAGCTGCACGCTACCATCGCGGATCTTGGCCGGGTGATCGTCGTGAACGAGGCTGATGCGGCAGCGTACGGGGTGCTCTACCAGCGCCCCGGGGCACTCTCGGCCACCCGCGATTTCATTTACGTGTCCGGCGAGGTCGGCATCGGCGCCGCGGTGGTGGCCGGGGGTGAAGTCTTCGAAGGAACGCACGGCTGGGCCGGGGAATTCGGGCATATGTGCGTGGAACGCTCCGGGCCGCGCTGCGGCTGCGGTTCCAACGGATGCTTGGAGCAGTACGTGGGTCAAGACGCACTCCTGCGGAACGCCGGATTGGAGCGGGAAGCGGGCGTGGGCGAACTGATAGAAAGGTTCGACGCCGGGGATGCTGGTGTGAGAGATGCTGTTGATCTGGCTGCGGTATCCCTCGGATCGGCCCTCGCGAACGCCCTCAATCTCCTCGATCTCGACACGGTGGTTTTCGGTGGAAACTTCGCCCTCCTCTACCCCCGCTTGGAGATGATCCTGCGCTCCGAACTCAAATATCGGGTGCTGGCTTCGCGCTGGAAGGATATTGAATTGCTCGTCGATGAGCACGGGAATACCGCCGCGGCCATCGGGATATGCCTCCAGCATTTTGAGATCTTCCTCGGCGATCCCAACTCCTGGCTGGAGCCGGAACTTACCTAGGGGCCGGCCCGCAACGGCCCGCAATGGCCTGTAATGGCCCGCACACCGGCCCACGCCAGCGCACCCCACTTTGTTTGTGCCTAAAACTAACCCGCCAGAAAAGCGCGCACAGAATTTCTCCGGGTGAGATTTACCTTATAGCTATTGACACTGCGCACTTCCCGAATTAGTTTTGGAAGTGAACAAAGTAGTTGTTCATCAGCATAAAGGAGTGCATACGATGAGAAAGCCTACAAAAGAAGATAAGTTCTCCTTCGGTCTGTGGACCGTGGGGTGGACCGGAACCGATCCCTTCGGCGGGGATTCCCGCCCGGCCCTGGACCCGTGGGTCTACACGGAAAAGCTCGCCGAACTGGGCGCCTGGGGCATCACCTTCCATGACAATGACGTTTTCGCTTTCGACGCCTGCGATGCTGAGCGCGCCGAGCGGGTAGGCAAGGTCAAGGAAGCAGCCGATGCCAACGGCCTGACCATCGAAATGGTCACCACCAACACCTTCTCCCATCCCATCTTCAAGGACGGCGGCTTCACCAATAACGACCGCTCGATCCGGCGCTTCGGCCTCCAGAAGATCCTGCGTAACGTGGATCTGGCCGCGGAAGTTGGCGCCACCACCTTCGTGATGTGGGGCGGGCGCGAAGGCACCGAATACGATTCCTCCAAGGATCTCAACGCCGCGTTCGAGCGCTACAAGGAAGGCCTGGATACGGTAGCCGGCTACATTAAGGAGAAGGGCTACGATCTCAAGATCGGCCTGGAACCCAAGCCGAACGAACCGCGCGGTGATATCTTCCTGCCCACCATCGGCCACGCCCTCGGCATTATTGCCGAGCTGGATAATGGCGATATCGTCGGCCTCAACCCGGAAACCGGGCACGAGCAGATGGCCGGCCTCAACTACACCCACGGGCTGGCCCAGGCCCTCAACGCCGGCAAGCTCTTCCATATCGACCTCAACGGCCAGGCCGGCCCGCGCTACGACCAGGACAAGTGCTTCGGTCACGGCGATCTGGCCTCCGCCTTCTTCACGGTGGATCTGCTGGTCAACGGCTTCTCCAACGGCGGCCCGCGCTACGAAGGCCCCATCCACTTCGATTACAAGCCTTCGCGTACCGAAGGTCTGGAAGGCGTATGGGAATCCGCGGCCGCGAATATGGAAATGTACCTCATGCTCGCGGAGAAGGCGAAGGCCTTCCGCGCCGACCCGCGCACCCAGGAAATCATGGAAGCTGCCTCGGTTCCCGAACTGGCTGAACCCACCGTGGCCGAAGGTGAGAGCCTGGATGATGTACGGGCGGAGAAGTACGACGTCGCAGCTCTGGCCGCGCGCGAATACCACTACGTTGAGCTCTACCAGCAGGCCATGCGCCACCTTATTGGCTAAAAGTCGCGGGGAGGTGGGTGGCCACATATAAGCCCACCTCCCGACTATCGCTGTGCCCCGGTTGGTGGGGGTGAGGTGCGATTCGCGGCTCACCCCCACCGCACGCCGGGCTCACCGCGCAGATTGTCCACGCCTACCTCGGCGTGCCATGCCTGCCGGGCTCGCACGCCGCCCGCGCCTGAATCCACCGCGGACATATATACAGGCGCGTACGAATTGACGATAGCGCGAGCTGCGCCGTCGTTCCCTAACACTTCTCACACAGAGCAAGGAGGCTCCGGTGAAGATTTCCCTGAAGAAAATAGCCGCGATGATCACGGGGATGTTCCTCGTGCTCGCCACCGCAGCCGGGTGCTCCGCCACGCGAAGCGATGAGTACTACGGTCGCAGCGGTGGTGGCACCATCGGCATTTCCATGCCCTCTAAGTCCCTGGAACGCTGGTCGCGTGACGGTGACTACCTGCAAAAGCAATTGCAGGATATGGGATATAAAACCTCGATGCAGTACGCCGATAACAAGGTGGAACAGCAGATCTCCCAAATCCAAAATATGATTAACGAAGGCCCGGCGGTCATTATTGTGGCCTCGATTGACGGTTCGGCCCTCGCGCCGGTGCTCGCCCAGGCCAAGCAAGCCGGTATCAAGATCATTGCTTATGACCGCCTTATTCGCGATACCGATGCGGTCTCCTACTACGTGACTTTTGATAATTACCGCGTGGGGCAGATGCAAGGCGAATATATCGTCAAGGAACTCGGCCTGGACCAGGGCAAGGGTCCCTTCAATTTCGAGCCTTTCTCCGGTTCGCCGGACGATAATAACGCGCGTTACTTCTTCGAAGGTGCCTGGGATCAGCTCAAGCCCTACCTCGATAAGGGCCAGTTGGTGGTGCCCTCCGGTAAGGCCCCCGCGAATGTAGCAGATTGGCAGTCGATCGGTATCCAGGCGTGGATGGCACCCACCGCGCAGGCGGAAATGGAAACGCGCCTCAACTCCTTCTACCGCGGCGGCACCCGCGTGGATGCGGTGCTCGCTCCCAATGATGCGCTGGCGCTGGGCATCACCCAGGCCCTCGACGCGGACGGCTACACCCAGGACACCTGGCCGGTCCTCACCGGGCAGGACGCGGATCAGGCCAATGTTACGAATATCGTCAAGGGCCGCCAGTCCATGACCGTGTGGAAGGATACCCGCAAGCTCGCCGACCAGGCCGCCCTCATGGTGGACCAGATCGTCAAGGGTGAAGACGTGACCGTCAATGACACCGAAACCTATGAGAACGGCATGATGGTTGTTCCCACCTACCTGCTCGAACCGGTGGTTATTAACGCGGAGAACGCGCGCGAAAAGCTGGTGGATTCCGGATACTACTCGGCTGCCGAGATCGGCCTCGAGTAGGAGGACGCCATGTATTCAGACGAAAATATTTTGGAGATGCGCGGAATCGTCAAGGACTTTTCCGGCGTGCGCGCTCTCGACGACGTGACCCTCAATGTCAAACGCGGGGAAATCCACGCGATTTGCGGGGAGAACGGCGCCGGGAAATCCACCCTTATGAAGGTGCTTTCCGGCGTGTGGCCGCACGGCACCTACGAAGGTGAGATTATTTACGATCACGAGCCGGTCAAGTTCTCCACCATTAAGGATTCGGAGCGGTCCGGAATCGTTATTATCCACCAGGAGCTGGCGCTTTCGCCTTTCCTCTCGGTGGCGGAAAATATTTTCCTCGGTTCCGAAATTACCCGCTTCGGGGCTATCGACTGGAATAAGACGAATGATCGCGCGGCGATCCTGCTGGCCAAAGTGGGCCTCGACGTCGACCCCACCACGGAAGTGGTGGACCTGGGCGTAGGCAAACAGCAGCTGGTGGAAATCGCGAAGGCGCTATCTAAGAACGTTAAGCTCCTCATTCTTGACGAGCCCACAGCGGCCCTCAATGATGACGATTCTGAACACCTGCTCAACCTCATGCGCCAGCTCCAGGCGCAGGGCGTTTCCCAAATCATTATTTCCCATAAGCTCAACGAGATCGCGGAGATCGCCGATAATGTCACCATTATTCGCGACGGTCACGCGGTGGGCACCTGGCCTATGAAGGGCGAGGGAGCCATTAGCGAAGCGGAAATTATTCGCCATATGGTGGGCCGTGAGCTCACCAACCGCTACCCGGAGCACACCCCTAACGCGGGGGAGATGCTCCTGGAGGTGGAAGGCTGGACCGCTTATCATCCCCTCGATACCGGGCGGAAAGTGGTGGACGACGCCGCGATTAACGTGCGGGCCGGGGAAATTGTGGGTATCGCCGGGCTTATGGGTGCCGGGCGTACCGAGCTGGCCATGAGCCTCTTCGGGCATTCCTACGGAACAAAGATCTCCGGGACGGTGCGCATGCACGGCCAGGAGGTGGATACCTCCACCGTGGGCAAGGCCATTAAGGCCGGTATCGCCTACGTTCCCGAAGATCGCAAGAGCTTGGGGCTCAACCTCATCCAAGATGTGCAACTCAATGTCACCTCCGCTGCGCTGCGCAAACTCGTGCGCGGCGGGGTGATCGACGAACATGAAGAAACCCGGGTGGTGGATGGCTACCGGAAGTCGATGCGGATCAAAACCTCCTCGAACCGGGCGCTGGTCTCCTCGCTTTCGGGTGGAAACCAGCAGAAGGTAGTGCTCTCCAAATGGATGTACACCGATCCGGAGCTCCTCATTTTGGACGAACCGACGCGCGGCATCGACGTCGGCGCGAAATACGAAATCTACCAAATCATTAACGAACTAGCGGACCAGGGCAAGGGTGTTCTGGTAATTTCCTCCGAGCTTCCCGAATTGCTGGGAATCTGCGACCGCATTTACACACTCAACGCCGGAAGAGTCACGGGCTGCTTCGCGCGCGAAGACGCGAGCCAGGAAAAGCTCATGAGCTACATGGCCGGTGAACGCAAGGAAGGACAGGTAGCATGAGCGAGAAACCTGAGGTAACCACGGGCGCGGCCGGTGCGGGCGGCGCGAGGGCTGCCGGCACCGAAACCGCAACCGGCACCGAAACCGCAACCGTCGCGACACGCGCTGTTCCCGCGGTGCGCGCGCCGAAGAAATCCGAGGATCCGGCCACTGCCAACCGCGGCAGCGCGAAACTTGGTGGCATTAATCTGCGCCAGTACGGTATCCTGCTGGCCCTCGTCATTATTATTCTGCTGTTCCAGGTCCTCACGAAGGGCCTGCTCCTCGCCCCGAATAACGTGGCTTCCCTCATCCAGCAGAACGCCTACGTGCTTATTTTGACCATCGGCATGACGATCGTCATTATTGCCCGGCATATTGATCTCTCGGTCGGCTCGGTGGTGGCTTTCGTGGGTGGCGTTGTGGCACTCATGATGGATTCCATGGGCTGGTCCTGGCCGGTCGCGGTGGTGGCCGGGCTTCTTATCGGTGCTCTTATCGGCTGCTGGCAGGGCTTCTGGGTTGCCTACGTGGGCATCCCCGCCTTCATCGTGACGCTGGGCGGCATGCTCATCTTCCGCGGCCTGGCCATTGTGCTGGTGGAACGCACCATTTCCGGCCTGCCCGGCGGCTTCGTTTCCATCGCGAATGGCTCGCTACCGAATTGGCTTGGATTCTTCACCCCGAGTTTCCTGCGTGATTGCGATGTGCTTACCCTCCTCATCGGCCTGCTGGCCGTGGCGGGGATGCTGGTCAGCGCGCTGCGTAAGCGCCGGGCCCGCGCCCGCGGGGGAGCCCCGCTCGAATCCGCGGCGAGCTTCTGGATCCGCAATCTCATCCTCGCGGTCGGCATTATGGCGGTGGCCTACGTGCTTTCGCTCTCGGCCGGCGGCACGCCGATTGTGCTCGTCATTATCGGCGTGCTCGTGATGATCTACGCCTTCGTCATGAACCGCACCGTTTTCGGCCGGCACGTCTACGCCGTGGGCGGCAACCTGGAAGCCGCGAAGCTCTCCGGCGTCAATACCAAGCGGGTGGACTTCCTCGTCTTCGTCAATATGGGCGTGCTGTCCGCGCTCGCGGGGATTGTGACGACGTCGCGCGCGGGTGCGGCCGTGGCCACTGCCGGAAACGGCTACGAACTGGATGCCATCGCCGCGGCCTTCATCGGCGGGGTGGCGGTGACCGGTGGTCGCGGTCGGCTCTCCGGGGCTATCATTGGTGCCTTTATTATGGGCGTGCTCAATATGGGTCTGTCGATTCTCAATGTCGATTCCGCCTGGCAGCAGTCCATTAAGGGCCTCGTGGTTATTCTTGCCGTCGCTTTCGATATGGTTGCTAACCGCAAGAAATAATCTCCGGAATTGCACTCCTCCGGGGTCGTGCGGGGCGGGTAGGTCACTACTCGCCCCGCACGGGCGTCGTCGTACTGCTTTTCGACCGTCGCTACCACCGCGCACCGTCGCTAGCACCGCGCATCAACTTTAGGAAGAAAAATGCCAGAAACTCCCCGAAACCCGCGCCATATTGCCCGCCCGCACGTCGCTGAGCTGCCCGAACGCTCCCGCTGCCCGCTTCCGGGCGAAGAAACTGACGTGCAATGGCGGCGCATGGTGGAAGGCCGCCTCTACCGCTGGGGGCCCACCCAAGCGCGGGTGCGCGAACGTGCCATCGCGCTGCTGGAAGAATTCAACGCCGACGCCGCCTGGGGCAGCCCGCGCGCGAGCCACATCCTGCGCGAACTGCTCGGCGGTTTCGGGGCCGGCGCGCAGATCGTGCGCCCGTTCACCTGCGATTACGGCGTGAATATCAGCCTGGGGGAAGGCTCCTTTATCAATACCGGCGCGGTGATTCTGGACCTGTGCCCGGTGCGTATCGGCGCCGGGGTGCTCATCGCCCCGCACGTGACCATCTCCTGCGCCTCGCACCCCATCGACCCAGCTCTGCGCGCCACGCGCCTCGAATACGGCCGCCCCATCACCATCGAAAATAACGTCTGGATCGGCATGGGCGCCTCCATCGCCGGCGGCGTGACCATCGGCGAAAATTCCGTGGTGGGCGCCGGCGCCGTGGTGCTGCGCGACGTCCCGCCGGGGAGCGTCGTCGGCGGGGTTCCGGCCCGCGTGCTCCGTTCCATTAATTCCGACGACGCCGCCTTCGCGGCAGCGCTTCTCGCCGACTACCGAGCGGAGGTGGGCGAGGAGCCGCTTTCGGAGTAGGCACCGGCGTGGCTTGGCGTAGCGGGCAGCTTGACACGGGGCTGGCCGCGGAACGCACCGTGGGCTGGTAGCGCGCGGGCGGGGATGCGTGGGGGATGCGCGGGCGGCGCATTATCGCTACTCTGGAAAGGCGCCGAAGGAAGGAAGTTTTGTGCCGCATCGTCACCGTCGACCCAGCACCGCCACCACGCCATTCACATTGTCGCGCACCTCCCGCCGCCCGCACCTGGCCTCGTTCGGCCTGCTCACCGTGCTGGCCCTTGTATTAGCGCTCAGCCTCAGTTCATGTAGCGGCGAGCCGAGCGCCGAGGAGCGCGGCCCCATTGCCGTGCATCGCGCACCGCAAGCGGACCTGGTACTCCCCACCGCGGATGCGGAAGGCGCCATTGCCGCCTCCGCCGCGCTTTTTGCCAGTGCCCACGTTGCGGTGCTGAGCGGCCCGGATTCGGTAGAACAGGCCGGTGAGCTGGCCGGGTCGCTGGGCGTGCCGGTTTTCCTGGTGGAGAGCGCGGAAGCGCAGCCTGAAGCGCAGGGTGCGCCCGAAGCGGATCAGCAGCCCGAAGCGCAGGCTGGCGGGAACGCCCTCGCCGCGGAATTTGAGCGGCTCGGCGTGCAGCATACCTTCCTGGTGGGAACCGCGAAGCCGGATTGGTTGAGCGGCGAAGCCGAAGAGTACCCTCCCGCGGAGGGTCAGGAATCCTCGCAGCCCGCAGAATCCTCGCAGCCGGCCGGCACTGCCCAGCCCACTCAGACCGGCCCAACCCACCTCACACCTGCCGATATCCACTACCTGCCGGCCACCGCCACCGCTCCATTCCCCGCGATTACTGATGGCGCGAATCCCGCCACCTTGGCCACGGTGCGCGCGGCAGGTGGCGCCGTCGTCGAATCACATCCTGATCCGCGCGCAAGCAGTGCAACTATCCAGGCGCTCGCGGGAAGTGAGGCGGCGGTGGCCAGTTTCGGCGTCGCCCTTCCGGATCTTTCGTGGCAGTTAGCCGCGGCGCGCAGCGGCACGGAACTACCCGGCGGCGGGCAGTTGGTGCTGGAAGGCAAGCGGTACGTGGCGCTCTACGGTTCGCCGGTCACGGCCGCGCTCGGGGTGCTCGGCGAACAGGGCGTGGAGGAAACCGCGGCGCGCGCCGATGCGCATGCCCAGCCGTACCGCGCGCTCACGGAGGATACGGTGATCCCCGCGATGGAGCTCATCGTGACGGTGGCGGCCGGGCAGCCCGGCGACGATGGCAATTATTCGCACGAATGGGATCCGGATATTTTCGTGCCCTATATTGAGGCGGCCGCGCGCCACGGCCAGTACGTGGTGCTCGATTTCCAGCCCGGGCGTTCCAGCTTCCCTGAGCAGGTCAAACGCTATGAGAAGCTGCTGCGCTACCCGAATGTGGGCATCGCGCTGGACCCGGAATGGCGCCTGGGCCCGGAGGATTTCCCGCTTGAGCGCATCGGTCACGTGGAGATTGCCGAGGTGAACGAGACGGTGCGGTGGCTCGCCGATTTTGTGCGGGAGAATCAGCTGCCGCAGAAAGTCGTGATCCTGCACCAGTTCCAGGTGCAGATGCTGCGCGATGTTGATCAGCTTGACCAGTCGCGTGCCGAAGTCGCGCTGGTCATTCACGCCGACGGCCAAGGCAGCCAGCCCGCCAAGCAGGACACCTGGCGCACCTTGCACAGCCACGCGCCCGCCGGTGTGGCGTGGGGCTGGAAGAACTTTTACGATGAGGACAAACCGATGCTCACGCCGGAGGAAACCTACACCCAGGTGGAGCCGACCCCGGCCTTCGTGAGCTACCAGTAACGCGGGCGGATTCGCGGGCGCGTTCGGCGCGGGTTCAGAAACGAAAGGCAGAAGATGCGGAGCACGAAAATGATGGCCTTAGCCGCGGGAGCGGTGGCCGCGTTCTGCGGCGTGGCGGGCCTGGGTGGATGCAGTGGTGATACGACGACGCCGCCATCGGCCACGCCCCTCCCGGGCGGGCCGGGGGATACCGCGCAGTTCCCGTCTGAGGCTATCGCGCACGGCACCGGAGAAGTGAAGGTGCGCGGCGGGGTCATTATGTCGGGTGGCGTGGCCACCATGTGCGATGTGTTCCTGGAGAGCTACCCGCCGCAATGCGGGGGAGCCCGGGTGACTATCGCCGGCTTGGAAAGCTATTCGCCGCAGGAGCTGGGCTTGGAAACTGTGGACCCGAAAATCGTGACCCGGCCGGGTGAGACCCCCAAGCCGGCCAGCCCGGATCCGGCCTGGGGTGAGCTGGCCCTAACGATTGATATTACGGAGATTGCTGCGGATGGCCAGTCGGCCACCGCGCAGCTGGTGGAAATTCACGGGAAGGACGGGAAGGAAACGATTAGCCACCGGTAGCTGCACCGGGTGTGGGCGTGGCCCGCGCGGGTCGCGGGTGTGTTCGGGCAGGTCGGTTGCCCGGTGCACGGGCCGCGGGCGGTGCAGCCCCTCCCGGAGCGCGCGCGAGTAGCGTACCGTGGAGATATGGCTATTCATGTGGACCTGGAAGCTGAGCTTCCCGCAGACCTTCTCACCATTGACGCGCTGGCCCTCGATTTGGACGGCACCCTGGCGCGCAATGACAAACACGTTTCCGATGCCACGATTGCGGCGCTGGCCCGGCTGCACGCCACCGGCGTCGCGATTATTGTGGCGACCGGCCGGGTATACCCGGCTACCGTCGGGATTTACGAGCGGGCCAATATTGACGGCCCGCTTATCGCGGCGAGCGGCGCGATGGCGGTGGCATCCGTGCGGGAATATGCGCATGGCGCGGCGGGCGCGGCGTCGTACGAACCTATGGATGACGCGCTCTACGCACGCATCCTCGACTTTTGCCGCACGCACGACCTCCAGCTGGTTATTTTCGGGCGCGACCATCTTTTCGCGAAGGAGGACGGTGAAGCGGTGCGGGTGCTGGCCGAGCGCAACGAAGGCGAGCAGCCCATCGTGGCGGATCTGGAGGCGCTGCCGCACGAGGATCGCCTCAAGGCCGCGCTGTTCGCGAACGACGCCGAATATGAACGCATCCGCGCCGACCTCGCGGCCGAATTCCCCAACGCGGCGCGCTCTTATGACGGCACCATCGAAGTGACCAGCCCGGCCACCGATAAATGGGTGGCGCTGCGCACCATCCTCGAGGGGCTGGGCGTTCCGGTGGCGCGCACCGCCGGCATTGGCGATTCCGCCAATGACCTGCCCTGGCTGCGCGAAGTGGGCGTGGCGATCTGCCCGTCCAATTCGGTGGCGGCCGTCAAGGAGATTTCCGCCTATGAGATCGGCTCCAATGATGAGGATGCCGTGGCCGCGCTGTGCAACCGGATCGCGGAGGTGAGGGAGGGGCGCTAACAGGGCAGCCCCCGAGCTGCTAGCTCGGCTGCCGCGCCGTCGTTCCTGTACATAGTGACCTTGACTCAAGTCCCGGAGCCGGCCCGGCGCCCTCGGTATACTATGCCCATACCCCCGCCTCTGTGACGCGAAATGCCGCGTGCCAACGCCGCGGAACGGCGGGCGAAGAGTGTGTTCATTGGATTCCGAGGAGTCGCCGTGGCCGTCACCGGTTCTCTGCTTAAGCGTCGTCGCTCTGCTTTACGCGACGAGGTGTATTCCACCATTCTCGATATGCTGCTGGGCGGCGTGTTCCAGCCGGAAGAATCCTTAAGTATTGACGGTCTGGCCCGTGATCTTGACGTATCTCCCACCCCGGTGCGTGAAGCCATGGTGGAAATGGAGCATACCGGCTTGGTGGAGCGCCTGGCGCGGCGCGGCTACCGGGTGGCTCCTCCCATCTCTACCGAGCAAATTCGCAAACTTATTGACGTTCGTAAGCTTCTAGAACTCCAGGCGGTGGACTGGGCGTATCCGCACGCCGCGCAGCTCCTTCCGGAATTGCGCCAGGCCCACGCCGAACACGAAGTGGCGTGGCAGAATCTTGAGCATGAAAAAGGGCATCTTGACCTCGCCCATATCCGCCACTATTTCGACGCCGATTGGAACTTCCACCGCGTTATCATTCGCTACGCAAATAATTCTTATCTGGAATCGGCGGTGGATAACCTCGCTTTCCAGGCCCATCGCATTCGCCAAACGGTGGGGGAGGGCAGCTCTGACGGAGCCCAGGCCACCGCGGAGCACCATGCGATTTTGGAGGCTTTCGCTTCGGGCACTCGCGAGGATGCGCTAGCCGCAATGGAAGCCCACCTCAACGGGGTGTTGCGCCGCTCGATTTCCGACGCGGAATAAATGCCTTGCGTGGCGCGGTTCGCGTTCGCCGCGGCATGTGCGGTTCAGATAAATGGGCGACGACGCCGCGCCCATCGACACCTCGCTTACCTAGCCACCACGGCCGGCCCGGCGAATCCGCCGCGCCGCAATCGCGAGGCTGATAAAAATCCATACCGGCCACGCCCAGCAGGTAGCTAAAGCGAGGTAGGTGGTTCGCCGCGCGCTCCGATCCAGCCGCGACTGGGGATCTTGCGCCGCGCGGCGCAATCCGCGGATCAGGTTAACAGCCCAGAGCACCGCCACGCCCAGGTAGATAACAATCCCGACCGTGATGAGAATCTGCCCCATTGCTCCTCCTTCGGCATCGGTGCCCGCAGCCTAGAAAGCTTCACTCCTGTGTGGCTTCGGCACCTCAGGGTACCGCGCGGCCCTTGTCACAGAATCCTATACGATATAGGATATTGGAAACTTAGTAGCGCACGTCACTGTCGATGTTGGTTTCAAAGCCGAAACGTCATCCCTACCACAGAAGTGCACTACCAGAAGGAAAGGTTGCTCGATGAGGAGTACAACGGTGAAGACCGATGGAGACCCTGGGATGCACCCACCCGGCGCGGTTTCTCAGAACACCACGGGTGCCACCACAAGCGCGCCGGTACAAGCTCAACGTTCGGGCGGGAACCGTGATATCGGTGCCCTGGTTTTCCGCCTCGTTATTTTAGGTATCGGCATCTACGTCATCGTGGCGGGATGGAATTACGGACTGTCACAAGATAATGGCGAAGTTGGCGCGGGGCTCATGCCCTTCATTGCCGGTTGCGTTATTGTGCTTGCTTCGATCTGGGATCTTATTCGCTCCAGCATCACCAAGCCGGCACCGGCTGCCAGTCCCGAAGACGACGAATCCGTCCAGCTCATGGAGCAGTACGCGGCCGAAGAAACGCCCGCGGAAGGCGAGCGCACCGAACGCCAGCGCCAGCTCGCGGTGGTCTACGTGTTCCTCGCGATGCTCGGCGCAATTATCCTCACCCGGGTCATCGGCCTGCTGCTGTCTGTCACGCTCATGGTCTTTGTCCTCGTTGTTTTCGTGGAACGGCGTACGTGGTGGAAGGGGCTCCTCGCCGCTATTCTCACCTTCCTCTTCGGCTACGTGGTCTTCTCGGTACTGCTCCAAGTACCGCTTCCCACCGGAATGCTCGACCTGGTGTAAGGGAGGAAAGAACACATCATGATTGAGAATCTTCTGCTCGGTTTCCAAACATCCCTCACCCCGGACAATCTGCTCTGGTGTTTTATTGGGGTACTCCTCGGTACTGTTATCGGGATGCTCCCTGGCCTGGGGGCCACCACGGGCGTGGCAATTCTGTTGCCGCTTACTCTCACGATGGAGCCAGTCACCGCGCTTATTATGCTCGCGGGTATTTACTACGGGTGCCAGTACGGCGGCACGATTGCCGCGGTTCTTATTGCCACCCCGGGGGATGCCAGCGCCGTCGCAACAGTGATAGACGGCTACTCTTTAGCCCGAAAAGGAAAAGCGGGTAAGGCGCTCGCGATTGCGGCCATCGGCTCCTTCTTCGCAGCCATTGTTTCCCTCATCCTGCTCTGCCTGGTAGCAGCCCCTATCGCGCAATTCGCGCTGCGTTTCGGCCCGGCTGAAATGCTCGCCATTATGATCATGGGCCTGCTCACCATCATCTCCTTCTCTGGCGATAACCTCGCCAAGGGACTCATGATGGCCGGCATCGGCCTGGTGCTCTCCACTGTGGGAATGTCCTCGGCCTTCGCGGCTTCGCGCTTCACCTTTGGAAGCGTGAGTTTGCTGGGCGGCATTGATTTCGTCGTCGTTATGATCGGAGTCTTCGCCATCGGAGAGGTTGTCTCCCAGATCGGCGCGGGCACCGCGAAACCCATTCGTGCCCGCATGCGTGACATGGTCATCAAACCCTCCGATATTAAGCAGGCTTTTCCTGCTATTACCCGCGGTACCGGGCTCGGCTTCGTGCTCGGCTGCCTGCCCGGAGCGGGATCTACCCTCGCTTCCCTGGTCGCCTACGGAGCGGAAAAGCAGGTCTCCAAGAACTCTCGCAACTTTGGTAAGGGCGCCATTGAAGGCGTGGCAGCGTCCGAATCGGCAAATAACGCTGCGGCCAATGCGAATTTCGTTCCGACTCTCGCGCTGGGTGTTCCCGGTGGTACGACGACGGCAGTCCTCCTCGGCGCCTTTGTCATGTACGGGATCCAGCCCGGGCCCCTCCTTTTTGAGAACCAACCCACGCTGGTATGGGGCTTGCTGACGTCCTTCTTCATCGGAAACGTCATCCTGCTTATCCTCAACCTGCCCATGGCACCGGTTTTCGCCCAGGTCCTGCGTTTGCCCTACTCCTACCTCTACCCGCTCATCATCTTCTTCTCGATGTTCGGGGCCTTCGCGGTGGAAAATGGCGTTTTCGCGCTCACGGTTCTCTTTGTTGCGGGCTTGGCCGGGTTCTTCATCAAGAAATACAACTATCCGACGGCGCCGCTCATCCTGGGCATGGTGCTCGGGCCCATGGTGGAACGCTATCTGGTGCAGACCTCCGCTTTCAGCCAGGGCGATCTCACCATCGTATTCCGCCAGCCCCTGGCCTTGACGATCCTCGGCATCACCCTGGCCATCATGGTGGTTCCCGGCCTCCTCAAGCGTTTCTCACGTAAATCCAGCCGCAAGTCCGCGGCGGCCGAGGTCCCCGCGGAGGTAACTTCCGCGGAGGAACCCGAACCGCTCGCGGACCTTGCGCGACCCGCTGCCGTGGGGGAGCACGCCGGCTCGGCCGCGCGCGGAACCCGCGCTCTCGACACGACAACCACGCCACCGCCGGCTCTCACGCCCAGCGGTGACATCCCCCAATCCGGATCAACGACGATCAACTCAAAGGAATAACAATGAAAATCTCACGACTCATGAGCGGTATCGCCGCTGTTAGCTGCGCGCTCCTCGCCCTATCCGGCTGTCAGGATAAGGACGGTGGCTCCTCCGCAGGAGGAAGCGATTTCGATCCCGGTGCCCGTATCACCATGGTGGTGCCCATGGCCCCCGGCGGCGGATCGGATATGTCCGGCCGTGCCATCGCCTCCGGTCTGGAGAACGTCACGGGTAAATCCATTTCGGTGGAGAATCGTCAGGGGGCCGGCGGTGCCGTCGGCTACGCCGCATTCCTGGGCGAAGAAGGCGACACCTCCAAGCTCCTCGCCACCGAAACTGCCCTCATTAACCTTCCTCTCACCGAAAATGTGCCCTTTACCTGGCGCAGCTTCACCCCGATTATGAAGGTGGGTCAGGACTCGACGATTATGGTCGTCAAGAAGGGTTCTCCCTACAACTCTTGCCGTGCCGTGGTGGACGCGGCGAAGGCCGGGTCGGTCAAGGTTTCCATCTCCGGTGGCGTGACCGGTAACGATGCTATCCAATTCGGGCTCATCGAAAAGGATCAGGGCGTGCAATTCCAGCGCGTGCCTTACGAATCTGGCGGTGAGGCAGTGACGGCGCTGCTCGGTGGCCACGTTGATGTCGCCCTGGGTAACCCCAGCGAAGTAATGGGCCAGCTGGAAGCCGGCGATCTTGTTCCCCTGTGCGTGATCTCCGATGAGCGCTACCACTACGATGCGCTCAAGGACATCCCCACCACCGTGGAGGAAGGCATTAACGTGACCTTCTCCCAGTTCCGCGGTCTCATCGCTCCGGGTGGAATCAGTGATGAAGCCCGCGAGTACTGGATCGATGCGGCAAAGAAGTACAGCGAAAGCAAGGACTTCACCAGCTACATGGAAACCAACTTCATGCAGATCGATCCTCTCTTCGGCGATGATTTCGTCAAGTATCTCGAAGAGTACGAAGCAGATCTCAAGAAGGGACTCGGGCAGAGCTAAGGCTCGCTAGCAATAAGCGAATAGGCGCCGGCCCCGGAGACGGGGCCGGCGAAAGGAGTGATGAGGTGTATACGGCGGATACCTGGCCAATTGCAGCCAAGATGAATTTCGGATCCCGCACGGAAACAGGGGAGGATATAGCCACAGCGCCGTTGAGCGTATGGGAAGACCAGCTTCTGCAAGTCAAAGAACTCGGCTTCAGCGCTATTGACCCGATGGATGACTGGGTTCCCCTCGTTGATCTACCCGAAGAACGTTTCGCGTCCTTCCGGGATATGTGCCGGGATCTCGACCTCAGCATTCCAGCTATTTCCGTGGGTAGGCGTTCCGTCGTTGATGTTCGCAACGGAGATACCAATCTTGCCTTCGTACACGATCTCATTGACCGTGGGCATGAGCTCGGGGCACAGGTTATCAATATCGGCTTTATGGAAGCCCTCACCCCGGCGCAGGAAAAGGCGCTGTGGTTCTGGTTGGCCCCCGGGCACGTATGCGATCCGCAGCTGCGCCCGCTCGCAATAGAGCGGGTGCGGGAACTAGCCCGGCACGCCGGGCAATACGGGATGCAGATCAGCCTGGAAATGTACGAGGACACCTACGTGGGAACCCACGATGGCGCGGTGAGCTTCGTGCGCGATATTGACCGTGACAACGTAGGGCTCAATCCGGATATCGGTAATCTCATCCGCCTCCACCGGCCTATGCCCAGCTACCAGGAGATGTTCGATGCAGTTCTTCCTTACGCCAATTACTGGCATATCAAGAATTACATTCGCGATGAGGACCCAGAAACCGGTACCTATATGTCCGCACCAGTTCCCCTGGAAAGCGGACTTATTAACTATCGCGCCGTGATCCGGCAGGGCTTGCGGGGCGGATTCACCGGAGCGTTCATGGTGGAACACTACGGCTCGGACTGGCTGGGTGTGGGCGCGACCAACGCACGCTATATCCGCCAGGTGCTCCGCTCCGCCTTGCGCACCATTGATCCCTTCGCCGCTGATGGAGATTCCGTTCGCTCCGCTACGTCCCCCGCTGGCGGGTCCAGCGGCGGCGAAGCCGCTGCGGCGTCGTCGTACTAATTCTCGAACCTTTTCGCCTCAGTTACCTGTCCGTCCTCGGCCGCACTCGCGGCCACACCTACAAAGGAGAAAACAATGACTACCGTTCCCAATCTCGCTATGACTATCGGTGATCCTTCGGGTATCGGCCCGGAACTGGCCATGAAGCTGTGCGCTGATGAAGAAAACCGCGCAAAGGCCAATATTAAGCTGCTCGCTTCGGCTACCGAAGTGGAGAAATATTGCGCCGAACTTTCCCTGAGCTTCCCCTATTCGGAAGAAGCGAAGCCCGGTGAGGTGCAGATCGTGGGATCCGAACTGCAAGATCAGCCCGTCAAGCGCGGAGAACATTCCGTGGAAGGCGGCCGGCGCGTGAAATCTGATCTCCTCAAGGCTATCGGTATGTACAAGGAAGGCAAGGCAGACGCCATTATCTTCCTCCCTCTCAATAAAGCCGCACTCCACGAAGCCGGTATGCACGAAGAAGACGAGCTGCGCTGGTTCGCCAAGGAACTCAACTACGACGGCTTCACCTCCGAACTTAATTTCATTCCCGGACTCACCACCTCGCGTGTGACCTCGCATTGCGGCATCTCGCAGGTAGCCGCCCGCATTAACGCCCGGGCGGTACGCGATGCCATTAATCTGCTCAACGATGTTATTAAGGGCATCGGGGTGGAAGAACCGCGTATTGCGGTATGCGCGCTCAACCCGCACGGGGGAGAATCCGGGCAGTTCGGCCGCGAAGAAATCGACCATATCGCCCCGGGCGTGGAACTTGCGCAGTTCGACGGCGTTAATGTGCAGGGTCCCTTCCCGCCGGACACCACCTTCATGCGTGCCCAGAAGGGGAATTTCGACGGCGTTGTTACGATGTACCACGACCAAGGCCAGATCGCACTCAAGACCATTGGCTTCGATAAGGGCGTGACAGTTCAGGGCGGTTTGCCGGTTCCGCTGGCTACCCCGGCGCACGGTACCGCCTACGAAATCGTGGGCCAGGGCATCGCCTCCATCGGGCCCTCCCAGCGAGCCTTCGATATTGCTACCTCCCTCGGTATCAAGACCGCGGAAGCGGCCCAGGCATAGGAAGCCGGTTCACCATGTCCGTTCACAAGCACGCAGTGAGCCACCCGAAGAAGGGGAAAAAATCGAAGATTCGCATCGAAGTCTTCATGATTTTATGGCTCATTATTCTGCTCAATTACATCGACCGCACCACCCTGTCCATCGCCCTGCCCTTTATCGATAAGGAACTGGGCATCGATGAGGATATGCAGGGGTGGATCCTTTCCACCTTCTTCTGGACCTACCTCATTTTCCAGGTTCCCGGTGGCTGGCTCCTCGATAAATTCGGGCCGCGCCGCGTGATCGGTGCAGCCGGGGCGCTCTGGGGTGGAACCCAGATGGTTATCGGTTTTATCCACACCGGTTTGGGCTTCGGGGTCTCCCGCCTGCTCCTCGGCGCATTGGAAGCTCCGTGTGCGCCTTCGGGCTCCAAGCTCAACTCATCGTGGTTGCCTTCCGGGGAACGCGCCCGCGGTGCCACCTTCGTGGATATGGCCGGAGCCTTCGGATCCGCCGTGGGTGGCATTATGGTCACCGCCATTATTGGCTTCTTCGGATCCTGGCGCTGGGCCTTCTATATCACCGGCGGGATCACGGTTATCGTCGCGATTATCTACTACATCTGGGTACGTGACACTCCGGAAGAACACCCGCGGGTGAGCGCGGAAGAACTCGAACATATCCGCGAAGGTGAGGTAGGCCAGGAAGGCGCCGAACTCACCGCGGAAGAAAAGGCCAAGCTCCCGCGCATCGTGGACTACGCGCGTTCCACCTCCTGGTGGGCGTTCTGGTTTGGGCGCCTGGGCTGGGCCACCGTATGGTGGGGACTCATCTCCTGGACCCCGTCCTACCTCTCGCGCGCTCGCGATTTCGATCTGGCCGGCCTGGGCTGGGGCACCTTCTTCATGTTCATGATGGGCGTGGTGGGCCAGCTGGTAGCCGGGTGGCTCGCGGACTGGGGGCGGCGCACCTTCAACGATTACAACAAGGTTATGAAGGCGCTGCTGGTCGGCTCCGCCCTCGGCATGGCGGTATGCGTGGCAGCTATCCCCTTCGCGCCCTCCGGAATGACCGCCCTCTTCCTGCTCTCAGGTGCCGTGTTCTTCACGAACTTCGGTGGGCTGTACTGGGCGATCCCGGCCTGGCTCGCCCCGAAGAGCCAGGTGGGCACGGTGGGTTCCGTCATGAATATGGCCTCGTCCCTGGGCGGCGCGCTCGCCCCCATCATCATGGGCTACGCGATCAAGGCAGCCGGGGGCTCCTTCACCGGAGCGTTCGTATTCCTCGCCTGCGCGGCAGGACTGTACATGATCGGTTCCGCCCTCATTAATTTCAATCGTCCCTTGGCGCAGCGACGGGTCACCGCATAAGCGCGCCTCATAGCGACGAATTTTTGGGTGCGGTGGTGCCACTGCGGCATGTGCCACCGCGATGGCGCCACCGCACCCGGACCAAGGAGGAAACAATGGAGTTATACACAGGTCCAGTCATTGACGCGCACCATCACTTCTGGGAGCCGCATCTGGGATACCAGCCCTGGCTGCGCCCCGATGCGCATATTCCTTTCCGCTACGGCAATTACGATCCGATCAAAGTTGATTTCTTGCCGGCGGATCTCACCGATTTAGCCGCGAGTATTAACCTCAACCTCGTCGGTTCGGTAACGATGGAAACCGAATGGGAACTGGATGATCCAGTTGGCGAAATGCGCTATACCCAAAATATTGCAGATCGCTTCGGACTCCCCAACGCCGGGGTAGGGCACGCGATTCTCAAAGATCCGCAGGTGCAGGGCACCCTCGAAGAATTAGCGGAGATTCCCATTGTGCGCGGGGTTCGTAATAAGCCCGGGCAATCCGATTCGCCGGCCAGCGCGGAAAGCAACCCGAGCCTGCTCACTGACCCGCAGTGGCAGAAAGGCTACGCCGCGCTACGTACCGTTGGATTGAGTTTCGACCTGCAAGTGGCCTGGTGGCATATGACCGAGGCGAAAACCGTTCTGGATGAGAACCCGGATATTCCCCTCATTATCAACCACTCCGGACTCCCCGCGGATCGCCACCCGGAAATGATCGCCGGCTGGGCGCGCGCCCTGGAATTCATGGCGCAATATCCGCAGGTCTCCATCAAGATTTCCGGGATCGGGCTGAAAGACCAGCCCTGGACCGTGGAAAATAACCGTCCCATCGTGGAAAGAATCACCGAGATTTTCGGAACCGAACGCATTATGTTCGCCTCGAATTTCCCGGTCGATTCCATCGCCGGAAGCTTCGCCGATATTTGGAATGGCTTCCGTGAGATCACAAGCGGATGGTCTCAGGCGGAACAACGAGCCGCCTACGCAGAGAACGCGGTGCGGATCTACCGCCTCCCGTCGGATCTGCTCAACACAACATCGGAAGCCGTGCGCACCGCCGCGCACGTCGAAAAATAGGACAACTACCATGGGATTTTTCGATCACTATCGCGTCGTCGATCTGTCGATGCTTATTGAGCCGCATTGGCGTTTCGCTCCGGAGTTCGCCTTCAAGGAACTTCCGAAACCGGAATTTACCTTCCGTTCCACCGTTCTCAAAGATTACGGTGCCCATAATTTCTCCCATTGCGATGCGCCCCAGCACGTTGATCGGGCCCTGGAAACCATCGAGATGCTCCCCATCGAGCGTTTCTGCGGGGAAGCCAGCCTGATCGACGTTGCGGATTTGGGCGATAACGCTGCACTTTCCCGCGAAGTTCTTGAGGCCCGGGCCGGCGCGGTACGCGCCGGCGACGTCGTACTTATCCGCAGCAACCAGGCGCTGCGCCACCCCACAACCGAGCCAGAATTCTGGACCATGTCCCCGTGGATTACGAAGTCCGGCGCGGAATACCTCCTCGAGCTGGAGGCCAAGGCAATCGCTTTTGATTTCCCGCAGGACCGGGCGATCCGTGAACCGTACCTCACGGATTTCGAGCATCACGAACCCATCGAAGACTGGGCCTGCCATACCGTGCTGCTACCCAAGGGAATCCTGCAAATCGAATACCTGGCCGGGCTGGAACAGCTTAGCCAGGAGCGCTTCCTCTTCTTCGCGGCACCTTTGAAAATCAAGGGTGCAGATGGCGGCCCTGCACGCGTCTACGCGCTCGAAACAATCGCCGAGGAGGCATAAATGACAACCCCGGTCCACGTTCCCACGTCAGCGCGGCGCCGCTGGAAAATTCTCATCCCCGTCATTATCACGATCTACATCATCGCGTATATCGACCGTGTCAATATTGGCTTCGGCATGGAAGGCATCCGGGAAAGCCTCAATATGGATGCTTCCCAGGCTGGGTTCGCCGCGGGAATCTTCTTCATCGGGTACCTGGTACTCCAGGTCCCGGGCGGCTACCTGGCGCAAAAGTGGAGTGCCCGGAAAGTTGTTTTTGTGCTGATGATCGGGTGGGGAGTCTGCGCGATTCTGGCCGGTTTCGTCCACTCGTATACGCAGCTACTCATTGCGCGCTTTACGCTCGGGGTTTTCGAGGGCGGGGTGCAGCCAGCACTTATGGTCCTCATTTCCCGGTGGTTCTCCAAGGCAGAACGCGGGCGGGCCTTCTCGCTGTTCATCATGCACAATCCCATCGCCACGATCATCACCGGTCCCTTCGCCGGCCTTATTCTCATGTACGGGAACTGGCGCGAACTCTTCATTATTCAGGGGGCGCTGCCGCTGGTTATCGGCGTGGGACTGTGGTGGTACTTCGCGGCCGATAATCCGGATACAGCCCGGTGGATCGACCAGGATGAAAAGGACGAGATCCGCGCCCTGCAAATCATCGACGGCAACGAAAAGCCGGTGGAATCGGATTGGCGCCTCGCGGTGCGCAATCCCTTCACCTGGTACCTGGCTTTCCTGGGGATGTTTGTGTGGTTGGGCTTCTACGGGCTCCAGATTTGGTTGCCCACCCTCCTCAAGCAGTCCTTCCACGGTTCGCTCACGGTGGGTCTGGTTTCTGCGATCCCGCCCGTCTGCGCCGGTATTGCTATCTGGTTCAACGGCAAGGGCGCGGATCGCGACCAGCGCTACTGCACCCGCGTGGGTATTCCGCTCATCCTCGGCGGTATTATCTTGGCGCTTTCTTCCTTCGTGACGGCGGACCAGCGGTGGTTGGTGGTGGTTGCGCTCGCGGCGGCAACCGCCTGCCAGCTCTCCTTCTTCGCCCCGTACTGGACGATCAACTCCCTGCTGCTGCCCCCGGCGGCGGTGGGTGCCGGCTTCGGTATCATTAACGGTATCGGGAACCTCGGCGGAATGCTCGGCCCGTACCTCGGCGGATGGCTGCAAGATCTCACGAACGGAAATATGTTCGCTACCACGGTGTTCTTCGGGGTATCGGTCGCCGTTGCCGGGCTCATGGCTTTCGGCCTATCCGGTGCGGTGCGAGCAAAAATCGCTGAGGATCGCGCCCGCCAGAGTGCAATCCTCAAAGATCAACCAACGGAGTAACAATGACGTTTATCTACAACGATCCCAAACAATTCCCCGCTGAAGCCCTCGCGGGTTTCATCGCCGCCAATGAGCGGTACGTGGAAGCGGTGCACGGCGGTGTCGTCCGTTCTACTACCTCCCCGGAGGGCGAAGTCGCCCTGGTGATCGGGGGCGGCTCGGGGCATTACCCGGCCTTCCCCGGCTGGGTCGGCCCGGGCATGGCGCACGGCTGCGTATGCGGGAACGTTTTTGCGTCCCCCTCGCAGTCCCAGGTCACCGCGGTATCCCAGGCTGCCGATAACGGCGGCGGCGTACTTCTCATGTACGGCAATTACGCCGGGGACGTCCTCCACTTCGGGAAAGCCGCCAGCATCATGCGTGCAGACGGCCTGGACGTGCGCGAAGTACAGATTTCTGACGACGTCGCATCGGGCACCCCGGACAAACACCGCGACCGCCGGGGCATCGCGGGCGACCTCTTCGTCGTGAAAGTAACCGGCGGGGCGATTGCCGCCGGGTACAACTTGGACGAAGCCGAACGCATCGGCTGGCACGCCAACGATTCCACCCGCACCCTCGGGGTGGCCTTCACCGGCTGCACCCTCCCGGGAGCAGGCGAACCACTCTTTACCGTGCCGGATGGGAAGTTTGCCCTCGGCTTGGGTATTCACGGTGAGCCCGGGATTTCTGAACACGAGCACGCCACCGCGGACGAGCTGGCGGCCCTGTTGGTAGACGGCGTGCTTGCCGAAGAACCCGAACGCCGCGAGGGCGGTTACAACGGGCGCGTGACCGTGATCGTCAACGGACTGGGCGGAGTGAAGTATGAAGAAATGTTCGTGCTCTACCACGCCGTTTCCACCCTCCTGGCCGAGCGCGGCTTGGAGGTCGTGGCACCGGTGGTGGGCGAACAGGTGACCTCACTCGATATGGCCGGGGTTTCCCTCACGGTGGCTTTCCTCGATGAAGAGCTGGAGAAGTTCTGGCTAGCCGGAGCGGATACCCCCGCTTTCCGCACCGGAAATGTGGAGAACCAGCAGCGCCGCGAACGCCCCGTTGCTGAAGCACACGCGGTAGAACTCAGTGCCGGCGCGCCGGAATCGGCAGCGCAAGCGGAACGCATCGCTACCGTTTTCACCGCCTTTGCCGATGCTGCTATCGCGGCGGAAGCGGATCTGGGCAAGCTGGATTCCATCGCCGGAGATGGCGACCACGGCCAGGGTATGACCCTCGGCTCGGTGGCCGCGCGCGATGCAGTGCGCCGGGCGCTCAGTGCCAAGGCTGGGGCAGCCAGCTTGGTGGACGCCGCCGGTAAGGCCTGGTCCGAAGGCGCGGGCGGAACTTCGGGCGCGCTCTGGGGAGATGCCATCTGTCAGGCCGCCACCCACCTTGATGATGGCGCGGCGGTTTCGGCCGAAACATTGGGCGCAGCCGTGGTCGATGCGGCGCGGAATGTGGCGCGGGACGGTGGCGCCATCGTCGGAGATAAAACGATGGTGGACGCAACCGAACCTTTTGCCGATGCGCTGGAAAAGGAACTCGCCGGGGGCGCTGGCCTCAAGGAAGCCTGGACCCGTGCGGCTGAAGTAGCCCGCGAGGCCGCTGAGGCCACCGCGGAACTGGCCGCACGCAAGGGTCGGGCCAAGACCCACGGCGATGCGTCACTTGGGCACCCGGATCCGGGCGCGGTGTCCTTCGCCCTGCTCATGGCCGCCGCAGCGGAGGCGCTCTGAGGCCAATCTGCACGAACCGCGCAAGAAGGTGGAATAAAACGGTGAAAATACACCAAAATATGGCTTTTTGCGCGGTTCGTGTGGTGGAATAGCAGCGGGCGCCCGCCACGTCACTGTCGCGCGGCTTTGCAAGAATGTACCAACCCGTATACATGTCGAGAAAAGAAAACAAAGGAGTAGATATGGGATTTCGTGTGGTGGTGCTCGGCGATTCGGCCGGGTACGGATACAAGGACCTCATCAAGGCTGACCTGGAGAAAGATGACCGGATTGACGAAGTGATCGACCTGGGCCTGCATGAAGGGGAATCCGCGCTGTATCCCAATCTCGCCACCGCGGGCGCGGAAATGATCGCGCGTGGCGAAGCTGATCGTGGGATTTTCATCTGCGGGACCGGGATGGGTGTGGCGATGTCCGCCAATAAGGTCAAGGGAATTCGTGCCTCGACCGCGCATGATTCGTTCTCAGTAGAACGCCTGGTGCTCTCAAATAACGCGCAGGTGCTGTGCCTGGGGCAGCGAGTGATTGGCGCGGAGCTCGCACGGCGGCTGGCGAAGGAATTCTTCAATTATGAATTCGACCCGAGCTCGCACTCCAAGGCCAATGTGGACGCGATCTGCGCCTATGACGGCTCGCTGGAGGAATAATGCTCTGGGTTGGAACCAGCTGGAAAATGAACGGTACTCGCGCTTTTGCGCGGGAGTACGCCCGTACCCTCGCCGGCCTCGATGCGGCTGGTTTGGGCGATATCCAGCCTTTTATTATCCCGTCGTTTACCGCCATCGACGTGGCGGCTAGCGAGCTGGAGGGAACCGGGATCCTGGTAGGCGCGCAAAACGCCGCCTGGGAGGATGCCGGGGCGTGGACCGGCGAAGTGTCGATTCCACAGGCCATGGACGCCGGGGCCACCATCATCGAAATGGGGCATTCCGAGCGGCGCGAATACTTCGGGGAAATAGATCGGACCGTGAATCTCAAGGTCAAAGCCGCGCTGCGCCACGGGGTTATTCCGCTGGTGTGCTTCGGCGAGCCGGCCGAGGTATTCGAGGCGGGGGAGACCCTTCCCTTCATCACCGCGCAGATCGACGCAGCTCTGGAAGGCGTGGAGGATACTTCCCGGGTGCTCCTTGCTTACGAGCCGATCTGGGCAATTGGGGAACACGGTCGGCCGCCGCGGCGCGAGGACCTGGTGCGCACTTTCGCCGCGCTCGCGGAGCGTTACGGGGACCGCGTGGAGGCTATTCTTTACGGCGGCTCCGTCAATCACGAAAACAACCAGGACATCCTGGGAATCCCGGGCGTGGGCGGCCTCTTTATCGGGCGCTCGGCGTGGACCGCGGAAGGATATATCCGCAACCTCGAGCTCGCCGCGGAAGCGCTGCGGGGGTAGCTGATTTTATCCGGGTGGGCGGGTATTCGGTGGACCGAACGTTTTCGGTCGGCTGAAGATTTTCGGGGAACCGAGCTTTGCTACAGGTAGCGGCAGTTCCGCACGTTTAGTACGACGGCGGAGCTGCCGCTTCTGGCTGGGGTGCTGGGTTGGCGGCATGGTCTCCCGGATGTCTTCTTTTCGAACTATTGGAAAAATTCCAATAGTTGCCGCGTTGAGATCTTTCACGCTTCAGAAGGCTCCACCAATATCGCTTCGGAACGAGCGCAATCGGCAACGTATCCCTCGGATTTGATCGACATGATGTCAACAGGTTTCCCAAGCAGTTCGCTCAGTTTGATTTCTAATTCGATGAGATCGAAGTAGCTGGCACCGGGCAGGAACTCCACCAAAAGGTCGTAATCAGATTTGGTAGTTGCTTCATCGCGGGCTACCGAACCGAAGACCCAGAAGCGGCCGGTGCCGCAATGCGCTCTGATCGCATCACGAATTGTTCCTTCGGAATCAAGAAGCTGCGCCAGCGACGGAACATGTGTTGAATCAAGCGAAGTGGGCGTAGGCATGTGTCTACTCTACTTTTGAATTTGTGACGGGGCTGCCGCTCCTGGCACTGTAGGTTTACTTAGACGACTGTGAAATTCAGTAACTCATGAGCCGTAGTCCGGTTTCGGCGGGGAACAACGTTCCTCAACAGTACAATTAGGCATTCTTCCCCTTTGGTAAATTCTATTGACGCTTGGGCGGTTGGCAATTATTGTTGACAGCATGGAGATTGAGAGCAGCGCCTACCGGCACGGTATAACAGCCGAGGATATTCGGCACGCCGTGCGTAATGCGGTGAAAATGCATTACATGGACGGTTATACGCTGCTCATCGGTCCTGGCCAGTCCGGGCAATTGCTCGAATTATGTGTTAGTGGAGATGAACGCATCTTCCACGCTATGAAAGCTCGTAAAAAGTTCCTACGAATGAAAGGTGATCTCTCATGACCCGTTCTCTTGAAGAGATGCTCGATGAGGTAGAAAACGCGAACGGCGGCGAGGGGCCGGACCCTATTTATACCGTTGATGACCCCTATCTCACGCAGATAGCGGTGGCTCAGATGGAGCTACGCGCAGCTAACAAGCGGCTAGATGCCGCAGTCGCCAAGGCTCGCGCCGCTGGCAAGACATGGCAATCCATCGGGGATGTATTGGGCATGACCCGCCAGGGCGCTAACCAGCGCTTCCTCGCTGCCTAAGTGTACTGCTCGGGGGTGATTAAACAACTGTTCGCGGAAGGTTATATTCGCAATCTCGATCTTGCCGCGGAAGTTTTGCGGGATCGGTAGCGGGGGGCGGCTAGCTGGCTTTTTAGGTGACAGGATTTTGGCTTGGCGAACTACTCGAAAAATTCGAGTAGTTGTCTCTTCGAGAGTTTTACGCCTCCGAAGATTCTACCGCTACCGCTTCGGCACGTGCGTAATCGGCAACGTAGCCCTTCGAGCGACTCGACATGACGTCGACTGGGGTTTCAAGTAGCTCGCTTAGTTTCATTTCTAATGCTACGAGGTCAAAATAGCTGGCATCGGGCAGGAACTCCACCAGGAGGTCGTAATCCGACTCGCTGGTTGCCTCGCCGCGGGCTACCGAACCGAAAACCCAGAACCGCCCGGTTCCTTGATGTGCCTTTATCAGTTCGCGAATCGCATCATTGGCAGCCCGAAGCTGTGCCAGTGACGGGACCTGTGCTGAACCTGATGAGACGGTGGTGGCCATGTGTCTATTTTACTTTTGCGGCGGAGGATGTACAGCTCCTCTGTTCTCGAAATATGCTTGGTGGGTAATCGGAACCGCCTCAATATTGGAAAAGCAAAGAGGATTGCGGCAGATAATATTCAGGAGCAACCATGGCAGTGAAAATCACCCGTTGGGACGCCAGTGACTACCTGGAAACCTGGGAAGATATTGCGGCTTATCTCAACGCGGTACTGGAAGAAAGCGACCCGAAACTTCTTGAAGTGGCTCTCAAAGACGTGGTGCGAGCGCTCGCTCGACGCACGCCAGCCCCCGCTTCGCCCGAGGAAGAATAACGACGGCGAAGCGGCGATAGTGAACATTGAGGATTCGCCATCGCCGCCTCGCGAATTTTCTGCCGCACAGATTTCGTACCTTCTGGATTCTCCGCCGCCTGGATTATCGGGTGCCTTGAAGGTACTGCAGCGCAACCGCTGCAGCCCCCTACCGCGTACTAAATTCCATCTCCTCGAGTTCGCGGCCCTTCGTCTCCGGGATGTAGCGCACCACCAGCCAGATGAGCAGTGCGCCCACCACCGCGTAGGAGAAGTACGTACCGGCCAGCCCCAGGGATTGGGCGAATACCGGGAACAGCAGCGTCACCAGGGTGCCGCCAATCCAGTTGCCCGCCGTCGCCAAACCGAGGCCCGCGGTGCGGATGAGGTTCGGGAAAATCTCCCCGAGGAAGACCCACAGCACCACGCCCCAGGTTCCGCAGAAAATGATGTACACGAGGTGCACGCTCACCAGCGCAATCGCCGCCCACGCACCGGGAAGCTGGAGTGCGCCGTTGGCATCCACCGTGCCCTGCATGAACGCAATTCCGGACGTGATCATCGTGATGAACATGCCAATCGCGCCCCAGAGCAGCAGCGGCCGGCGCCCTACCCGGTCAATTAAGAGCATGCCCACCACGGTCATGCCGATGCCGATCATTGAGGTAACGACCGGGATAAATACTGCCAGGTTGCCGGTGTAGCCCACCGTCTCCCACAGCTGGGTGGCGTACAGCAAAATGTTATTAATACCGGCCATCTGGATAAGGAAAGCGAAGGCGAGGGCCACCCACACCACCGGGTGCAGGAAGTACTTCGGATGGCGCAGATCGCGCAACCGCGGCTGATGCCCGCGCAGGCTCCGTTTAATTTCCTCCACGCGTTCGGTCGGATTCGCGTCCGCTCCGGTAGAAGTCAGAATCTTAACGGCTTCCGCCTCGCGCCCCACGGAAACCAGGTAGCGCGGCGATTCGGGCAGCCGTAGCGCCAGCACCCCGTAAATAACCGCCGGTACCAGCTCGCTCATGAACATCCAGCGCCAGGTTTCCAGCCCGAACCACAAAATATCGTCTGCCGAACCGGAAATCTTCACGAGGATGAAATTAGAAATAAAGGCACCGAAAATACCGATACCGATGGCCAGCTGTTGCAGGGTGCCCAGCCGCCCGCGTTTATCCGCGGGTGCGATCTCTGCGATGTACGCGGGAGCGACGACGGCGCTTACGCCCACGCCCAACCCGCCGAGCAAACGCCAGCCCACCAGCTGCCAGGCCCCGAAAGACAGCCCGGACATCAGCGCCGAAATGGACAGCAAGATCGCGGCCGTGACCATGACTCGGATACGCCCGTATTTATTGGAGAATTGCCCGGCGAACCAGGCGCCGATGGCCGCGCCCAGATTCACCACCGAGACCACCACTCCCGTCATGAGGGAGCTGAGGTCGAACCCGGTCACGTTCCCTGATACCGACCCGATAGCACCATTAATAACGGCGACGTCGAAGCCAAAGAGGAAACCTCCGAGCGCGGCGGCGATGGCTACCTGAAGCAGCCGCGAAGAAGTCGCCTTACTCATTGTTCTGCCTTTCTATTGTGGAGGTGGAAAGTTCGTGGGTGGAAAGCTGCGAGGTGGGATGCGGTTTCGCGAAAGCGGCCGCTATAAATTCACTCATCTGAGTCCGGACTTGTGCCCACACATCCGTGCCCGGAGCGCTGAGCATGCCGTGGAAGGTACCTGGATACATATGCAGCTCCACGGCCGCGCCGGCGTCCATAAGATCGCGCGCCCAGTCCAGACCCTCATCGCGCAGCGGATCGACCGGATTGACCACAAGAAATATGGGCAAGCCCGCATAAGGCCCGCTACCTGCGGAAATAGGCTCGGCGCGGTACCCCGAATCGCCGACGTACGCGCTCCACGCCGCGGCCGCCGCCTCCCGCGTCCACACCGGCCCGTCGCGATAGGTCCGGTAGGAAAGCGTATCGAGGCGCGGGCTCACGCACGGTTCTAGGGCGACGACGCCGCATAATCCCGCCAGTTCCTCCGGCGGTGCGAAGCGCAGCACCTGATCGGCCAGGCCGGCCCCGGCCGAATCACCGAAGATCAGCACGGGCGCATCCGGGAAAGCCCGCGCAATAAACTTCAGCGCCGCGCGGCAATCTTCTACCGCCGCTGGGAACGGATGCTCGGGAGCCAGCCGATAATCGGGAACCACCACGGTTGCCGCGGTCAGCTGAGCGATCTCCGCATTGCGGGCGTCGTCATAGCGGGCGTGGCCCGCCACGTAACCGCCGCCGTGCAAGGACAGGACCACGCGGGGCTGCGGCGTCGTCGTGCTATCGGGATGGAAAATGCGCAGCTCCAGGCCGTTTTCTACCAGAACCTCGCGGCGAATGCCCGCGGGAAGTTCTGGCTCCGCGCCCAGCAGCGCCTCGCCTTCCGCGCGCATCGCCGAGGTATCCCACGTGGTCTGCTCGGGCACGCCCGCGAGCAGCGGCGTGAGCTGCGGATCTAGGTAGGGCTGCGGGCGCACCTGCGTTTTCACGCACTCGGCGAGGAAGGGATCCACCGCGGCGTAGAACGCGTTTTCCTGGTCGCGGCGCACGGTATGTGTGGAGTTCGGGATAAGCACCCCGCGCAGTTGCGGGTTGCGGTGCTCGGTTAGGGCTTCGATGCCGGTGGGGCCAAAGAGTACGTCGTCGGCATCGCCGGTCACGAGGAGGGTGGGCATGCGCAGCTGGCTGAGCACCTCGCGCCCGGGGCGACCCACCACGCCGGTGGCGATGAAATCGAGGTCCACCTCTGTTTTACCTTGGGCCCAGCCGGCGTATTCGGAGGGCGTCCAGGTGGTGTAGGACTCGCGCAGCGAAGCGATGGCTTCGGGCAGGTATTCGCGCACCCGTTCCTGAGTTTTGCCTAGGCTTTCCGCGGCCTCGCGGTAAGCCTGGACCTGCTCGGGGGTGAGGAGAGCCGGGTCTTCGAGCACCAGCCCGGCGATGAGCGCGGGATGCGCGGCGGCGATATGCGCGGCAACCGCGCCGCCCAGGGAATGGCCCATGAGGAGGACCTGGCGCGAAGGCGTGCCGGCCGCGGCCCGTACCACCACATCGGCCGCAGTCGCCACGAGGGCGGCGAAAGGATCGGCCAGGTCGTCCTTGGCGAAACGCGCCGAGAGCCCGTGGCCGAGCAGGTCGCAGAGCACCACCCGGTAGTCGCGCCCATAATGCGCGGCGAGGCTGTGCAGCGAGGCCGCGCAATCGGTCACCCCGTGAAACGCGACGATGGTGCCCTCGATGGGAGCCCCGGAAACTGAATACGATAACGCGGAATGCCTCATTGCGCTCCTTTGCTAGAAGATGTCCGCACGGCGGGGCGGAGATGCCCCGGACGGCTAGGTGAGTTGCCCGGCCGAATAACCCTAGGGTAATAAACATCACCCTAGGTCGTCTAGGGTGCGGGCGCCTTTCGTGGTGAGATCTAGGTAATAATAATGGTCATGAAGCCGAAATATGCAGCCGTGTACGAAAGTCTCCTTGCGACCATTGCAACGCTGCAACCCGGTGCAAAACTCGATAGCGAACTGGAGCTTTCGCGCAAAATGGACGTGGCCCCCATGACGGTGCGCCGCGCCCTCACTCTGCTCGCTCAAGAAGGGCGGACCGTCGGCATCCCGGGGAAGGGTACTTTTGTGGCGGCCCCGCCGCCGGAAAAAACGCGCGAACCGCTACCTAGCCTCGAGGATCATCTACGCACTCGGCTCGATACCGAACTCATCGGCTGCGCTTTGCAGCGGGCCAGCTCCGCCCAGCGCGAAGCTTTCGGCCTGGATGCCGGTGAATTTGTGTACCTTATCCGCCAGCTGCGCACCGGGTCTGGCGTGCGCGGCGTCGAAGAAACTCATATCGACGCCAAGCATTTCCCCGACCTGCTTTCTGAGGATCTCAGCCGCCCGGTCCGGGATTGCCTCGAAAATGCTTACGGTTACCATTTGACGACGACGCAGCTCACCCTCACGCACGGCACCGCCAGTGCGGATGATGCCGAAATGCTCGAAGTGGAGCCGGGGAGTGGGGTGCTCTGCCTTTCCTGGGCGAGCGGCGACGATAGTGGGAAAACCCTTCTTCGCACCCGCGGGGTTTTCGCCGGCGAGCTGCGGCTGGAGGCGTGTTAGCTTTCGCGGTTCGCTAGGGGAGGTTCCCGTGCTGCGATGTCCCGCGCTACGGCTTGGGGTTAGCTAAGAATCTTTGTGGGGACTGCGCGGAATAATGGCCTGCAGGGTGACGAAAGGCGTGGCATCGTCCGTGGTGGCTTCCGCGGCATTTTCCGCGGTGGCGCCTGCGGTGGCGCCTTCTTGGTGGGCCGCCGCGGCCGCCTCATTATCCACTCGGTACTCCTCCACGAGCTCGTACATTTTCTTGGAAAGATCGGCAGCTTGCTCGCGGGTGAGGAGAACTTCCGCCGGGTGCAAGCTGGTGAACAGCGGACGTTCCTCCGGGTGGTTGGTGCGCGAGGTCATCGCGGCGAGCCACAGCGAGGTGGCCCACTCCAAAATCGCGGTGCCGGCCATGGTCACGCTTTTGGAGTATTCCGGATTAGGCAGGCTGGAATCGGTGGCCATGCGCGGGGAGGTAAGCGTCCACACCCGATCCCGCTTATCGCGAGCCTGGGTGGGATCCTCGCGAATCAGACCGCCGCGAGCCAGAATCCGCAGGTGGTAACTCATGGAATTGGCGGGTAGGTCCAGTTCTTCGGCCAGGTCAGCGGCGCGTGCGTGCCCTAGGCGGCTGAGGGTGTGAAGTAAACTTAAACGAACCGGGTGGGAAAGCGCCCGCAGCTGTTCGCGGTTGAGGCGAGTTGCAGTTTCTGTTGTGGTGGTCCCCGGTGCGGTACTGCTCGATTCGGGGGTGCCGTCAGATGAAGCCATGGGTTCATTGTAGCTGGAGTGCCCGACTGTCCTACATTCACAACAACTATTGCGCAATGTTGCGCAATTATAGTGGGAGGTGGAAGCCAGGGAAATGGCCAAAAATAGGCAAGGAGAATGCATGTCAAGCACGGCAAATGCGCCAGTCACGGTAACGGATCAGGTGACCGCCGAAAATCAGGTGCCCGGTTCGGAGCGTGAACCGGCCACCATCTGGGCTTCGCGCGAATACCGAGCCTGGTTTGCCGGTGACCTCCTCCAAGACCTGGGCGCCGGCATCGCGATGTTCGCTTTCCCGCTGGTCTGCCTGGCCGTCACTGGCTCCCCGGTACACGCCGGAACCGTGGGCTTCTTCCAAGGGGCGGGCACCCTGCTGGGCATCCTTCCCGGGGGAGTCCTGGCCGACCGCCACAACCGGCGCACCCTGCGCCTGGTTTCCTCCGGATTGGGCGTGCTCGCGCAGGTGGCGCTAGTGGCATTTCTCCTTACCGGCACCGCGAATGTGGCAAACCTCGCCGCGCTCGCTTTCCTGGATCGCCTGCGCAATTCGCTGCTCTCCCCGGCCTCCAATTCCATGCTCAAACAGGTGGTGCCCGGGCGCTTGCTGCCCAACGCCGTGGCCGCAAATCAGGGGCGCGACGCCGCAGTCACTCTGGCTACCGGCCCGGCCGGCGGTGCATTGCTCGCTATCAACCTCTACGTTCCTGCCCTTGCACAAATCATTGGGCAGGTGGCGAGCATGATGGCCACGCTGCGCATGCGCGGGGATTATCGGCCTGGGCGCCGCGAGAGCTCAGAAAGCCTCGCTCGCTCCGGCGGTGCCGAGCGCTCCAACGATTTCGAGCGCGCGGAAAACGCTGCCCGTTCCGGCCGCCTCTCCCGCGCGCTCGCGGAATTCAACGAATCCCTGCGCTGGATATGGGATCGCACTGCGGTGCGCGTGCTCCTCATCTGTGCCTGCCTGCTCAACCTGGGCTTGGCCGGCATGATGATGAGCGTGACCCTCGGCCTTGCCAGCCGCGGAGTCACGCCCGCACTCATCGGTCTGCTCGCCACCGCGCTCGGTTGCGGGGCGCTCGCCGGGGCCGTGGTCGCCGCCAAAGTGGTTGCCCGCGTGCCTTCCGGAGTGCTCATCGTGGCCGGATTCCTCCTGTGCGCCGGCGTCGTCGCCCTTGTGCCCTTCCTGCCCGGCCTGGGGTGGATCGGCGCGATGTACGCGCTGATGGGCCTCATTATTCCGGCCGTCAACGCCGCGGTCATGGGCCTCATCACCCTCATGACGCCCAACGAGCTCATGGGCCGGGTAGGTTCGGTCAGTCAGTTCTTCTCCTCCGGCGCGGCGGCTTTCGCGCCCGCGCTCGCGGGCTGGGGCATCGGCACTCTGGGCTGGGAACTCACCCAGAGTGCCTTCGCCCTTCCCACCGCGCTCGCGGCCTTCGCTATGCTGGCGTCTGCGCAGGTCCGACGCATTCCGGCCTCGCCACAGTGGGAGACTTACCTGGAAGAAACCGGTGCTTTGAGTGCGCGGGATTAAGGGCGACGCCGCACCTCACGCACCGGCAACTCGGGCGAAATTACCGACCCTGCGGTGAACTCAGAGGCGCCGATGCGCCGTTCACCGCGCGCTCCCACAGCTCGCGCTCCACGGCGTGGAGCAAGCGGCGGCCCACGGGCTCAAGGTACCCGGCCGCTTCCAGCGCGTCATCGACCTCATCGCAGGCAGCCTGGTAGTCCTTTAAGGAAGCGAAACGCCCCAGAATCGACTCGCGCGAGTGCAGAGTCATGAGGCCGTAGACAGGATTTTCCGGCGCTCCCGGAAGGAAGTCCGCAATGGGATGCGCCAGGAGGCCCAGTTCAATCCCGCCTGAAAGCAAACCGGAACCATCCTGCACCCACCGGTCACCCTCGGCATCAAACCAGGTAGAAGGCGCAGCCGGCACACCTTCCGCTGCCCACTTCTCTACCGCGGCCATGGAGCCGGTAATAATGGGCTCAATGGGCAGCACACTCAGCGCCTCCAAGAACGCCGTATCCATCTCGCGCGGGCGCCGCTTCGCCTTGACCACTTCCGAATTTTGGGGAATAACCCGCGAACGAGCATCGGAATGCTGGGAGCGCTTCACGTGCCAATGCCGGCGCAGCGGCCCGTCCCCCAAACGCAGGCACTCGGGGCTCGCCCCAAAGAGACTCACATCAGCCTCCGAAGAAGTGCTAATAATCGGCACATCAAGCTGGGCCGGCTCCACTACGTGAAATACAAAAGCCCCGCGGCGCTCCGTACCGGTCCCCGTCCCACCCAAGGTCAAAGTGCGCAGAATCTGGGGCGGAACCCCGGTCCCGTGCTGGTTAATCGCCTTGACGTACACCGATCCAACCCCGGGAGCGTAACCATCGAAGGGATGCGCCCCGTTTGCCAGCCGCAGCACATCGTGGAAATACGTGAGGTAGGTATTGGCGTACACCGAAGATTGTGACTGCCCCATGAGGAAAACATGCCCCGCCCTCGCAGGGCTACTCGGCGAGCGCAACCACGCAGACACCTGCGCAATCACATCCCACGCCAGTCCCTCTTCGCATTCGTCAAGCTGCATAAACGGATTCCAGCCCGGCTCCGTGGCATCAATCTGACGCGGCTTTCCACCCCAGCTCAGCTTCCCGTAACGCTCCGGATCAAAGGTCTGCAAAGCGGAAATTTGGATGGGCTTGGCCGTCACGGATACATAGGTGTGCCGCCTGCTCATCACATAATCCCAGGCCCGCCGCCAATCATCTTCAATGTCATATCCCTGGGAGGCATTCGAAATGGACACCCACGCCGTGCCCGAACTCCCTTCCGCCGGGCGCCGCACCAGCACGCGAGTGCAATACGGGATTCCTTCTTTTTCTACGACGACGCAGGCCGCCGGCTGAGCGCCGTCGGCCTTTTCCCCGCGGCCACCACGGCCCGCACCGTTTGCATCTGGCTCTGGCACAAAAGCGTAAACATTCGCGTTACCGGAAAGGAAATACTCCTCCTCCACGTAACCGTAAGTGGCTAAATCTAGCGGTTCGCGTGCGAAACGCATGCTGGAAAATGGGTGGCTGGTAGCGGTCGCGGGGATCGGGCCCGCGGCATCGGGAACCGGTACGGTCAGTGCTAGTGCGTTCATCATTTCTCCCTCGAAATTCTCTCCGACTGCGGTCAATCGTCAGCCTAAGTGCCCGGCTTGTGCGCGGCTTGGCATAGTGGGGGTGAAAAGAGGTTCCGCACCCGGCCCCGGGGACTAGTCCCTCAACATTTTCGGTCCGAACCCGTACTGAGCGGCCGCATCCAGGAGCTCCACCGCGTTGTGCACCCCGAATTTACGCATGAGGCTGCGGCGATGGCTGCGCACTGTATTGATCGAAATATGTAAGGCGGCAGCCGCCTCGGAATTGGTGAGCCCCTGGGCAATTTGCGTGAGTACGTCCTTCTCTCGGAGTGTAAGCGCAGGGGCATGCCTCGATTCGGTTCGCGGTGGGGTATGTTCAGAGGCGGAATTCTCCGGTGTTTCCGCGGTGATCTGAGTGGGGGTGCTTGGAAGCACGTCCCATACCTCCGCTAAACCATCGGAGTTGAGAATGGTTGCCTGGGGCGCGGCGCGTAGAAGCAAGGCGACCAGCGTGGAGAGCTGGGAAATCCGCGTGCGATCCGTCGCGGAGAAAGCCCCCGCGCGCGAATGGGATTCCAACCATAGGGTGCCCTGCAATTCCTGCCCGATGATGCAGGGTTGGATAACCGCGGAGGCGTGCGTAGCCGCGGAAGCAAAGCGGAATAACGGGCTCATCCGCTCGTAAGCCAGGGAAGAATCCGCGGGGAAAGAATAGAGTTCGGCTACCTCGGCCGGGGTGCGAGCCCAGTACTGTTCGCGCCGCCCGAGGGTCCTCCCGAAAGGCGAATTCTCCTCCACCACGAGGGTGGAATTGTAGTGGGGGAAGCCGTAAACCCCCAGAACCGCAAAAGCGTTCTGGCGCGGCAAAAAGGCGTAAAAATAAATGTAATCCGCATTCGGCGCCACGTCCGCTAGTAGGGCAACCACGTAACGTGCAATGGTGCGCCGATCCGTAGCCGCGTGGAGCGCCTGGATAGCATCCGTCAAACGCTGTGAGAATTGTAGATTCGTTCGCATTCCACATCACCATCCGCCAGGCGAATATTGGGTATTCGCCCCGTGAGCAGGGACTAGTCTACTCGTCTGAAAGTAGGGCAGGAGGGACCTTGATTCACCCCGATGACAGCGCCGCGCCGCGCGAGCAGCTCATTACGCTATCGCATGGGCGTAAAGGAACGCTCAGGAATAACCGCATATAACGGATGCGAAGCAGCTCCGTTGCGTGAAAGGATAACCAATGACGGACCCACACACGGTAACGGGTACCAGACCGATACCGCCGTCGGATAACAATGTCGTATCAACAGCAGCCAGCGGGGCGACGGGTGGGGAAGTGAGCCTGGAGAAATCCGCCAAGAAAGCCGCAAAATCTGGTTTTTGGGGCGCGGTTGCCGAATACTACGACTTCGGGCTGTACGGAACCGCATCCGCAGTCATCTTCCCCTCGGTCTTCTTCGGAGGCGGCGAAGATCCAACCCTGGCCAATATTGCTTCGCTCGCCTCATTCGGTGTTGCGTATTTGGCGCGGCCTCTCGGCGCTATCGTGCTCGGCCACCTCGGCGACGCGTGGGGGAGGAAGAAGACGCTTCTCCTCACTCTCGGGCTCATGGGCTTCGCAACCCTGGTTATCGGCTTCTTGCCTTCCTATGATTCGGTTGGTCCCGCCGCGGGTGTTATTTTGATTGTGATGCGGTTGATCCAGGGCTTCTCCGCGGGCGGTGAGCAAGCCGGATCCACGGCGATGACTTCTGAACTTGCCCCGCCGGAGAAACGCGGACGCCTCGTTGCTTTCACCATGCACGGGCTCCTTATCGGTATGTTGCTCGGCATCGCCGCTTTTATCCCGGTATCCAAGGATGAGGAATTCCTCCTCGGTGGGGGCTGGCGTATTCCTTACTTCGTTGCTATCCCGCTGGTGCTCTACGCCCTGTGGGTACGCATCAAGGCGGATGAACCGCGCGACGTATACGAAGCGCTCGCCCGCAACGAGGGCGCAGCGGCGCAGCACCCGGTCCAGAAAACTGCTGAAGCTACTACTAATAAGGGGAGCCTCGGCGACCTCTTCAAGAACCACTGGCGCCAAGTCATTCGCGTCATGGCGATGGGCCAGTACGCGATTACCGGTGCGCTACTCACGAACTACATGCTCAACTACGGAACCACCTACTGGGGGTGGGAGCGTTCCACTTTGCTGGCGCTCGCGACCCTAGCTATGGGAATCGGTGTTCCTATCCAACCGGTGTGGGCCGCGCTTTCGGATAAGATCGGGCGCCGGCCGGTGTACCTCATGTCAATGTTCAGCCTCGTGGTGCTGTTCCCGGCGATCTTCTGGGCAATTCAGCTCAAGAACGTGCCGCTGCTCGTTGTGCTGCTCTTCATTATCGGCTTGACCTTGGCCGGTGGAAATGTGGTGCAAGCGCCGATGTACAGCGAGATGTTCCCGACCCGCCTGCGCATGACGGGCTACGCGGTATCCACCCAGCTCGGCAATATTATCGTGGGCTTCACCCCGATGATCGCCGCCATAATCGTACGGCCCGGCGCTTTCGGCTGGCTGCCGGTGCTGACCTTCACCACCATCATGATGGGGCTTGGGATTCTCTCGTGCCTGTCCACGCCGGAAACCATGGGCAAGGTTATTACCGCTGATCTGGAGCAGGAAGTAAGAGCGGAAGCCTAAACGCGTTCGTAACGCACGTGATGGCGAAAGGCTTTTGAGTAAAAACAGACACCGCCGTCCGGTCCGAAGACCGGGCAGCGGTGCCTGCTTTTGGGCTAATAGACAAATGGTGGGTCTTATACCCGGACTTTCCCTTGCTATACCAACGAAAAGTCAGCCTTATTGAGGTCGAGCACCTCAATAAGCTGGCTTCCTTGACATGCGCTGCGTGACATGCCTCGACGGAAAACTCGTTCTGTCCGGGCTGCCACGCGCCACAGTCCCGGGGTAGGCAGAGGTGTCAGAATGCGCTTTCTGGGCCGTGTAGGCGCCATAGTGCGCGTTAGAGACATGAAATCGGATGCAAACGGGGCTCTCCCTCGCACTTCGTTTGCGTACCCGGTTCGTACGGCTCCGAGCCGGATCCAAGCCAACGACACGCCGTCATTAGACCCACTTTTGGGGGTGCGGACGGTTTCCTAGAGATTTTTAAGGAGAACGTTCAATGAGTAAGCGTACGTACACGAGAGAGCAGATCCGTAAAGCCCTCACCACCTACCAACGCACGCAATCGGTAACCGCCACAGTCCGTAAACTGGGCTACCCAGGCCGAGACACGCTCTACAAATGGATCCGGAATAGCAACGAGAAACCAGAGCAGAGAAAACCGAAGAAACACGCCCCTAACCAGAAAATATCAACGGACGTGAAAGTAACTGCCTGCAAGCGATTCCGCAGCGGGGAAAACGCCTACACTATCGCCCAGGATCTAGGAATCGTGAACTGCACAAACATCTATGCTTGGGTTAAAAAGTGGGATGCGGAAGGCAGTCTAGGACTCATGAACGAGAAAGAATGCGACCAGATCAAAGCGAAAACCCGCCACCAACTGGAAGCCCAGCTACCCCAAGACCCGGAAGAATT
>NZ_JBOZDP010000007.1:0-82284 GCF_051265835.1 Actinotignum inguinis
CCGAGTTTGAACCCGACTTTAGCCCGCTAGCAAGCCGAAAAGTCCGGATAAAACCAACACCAAGTGTCCTATAGGCCATGTATAACCTGCTGCAGCCGTAGACGGATAGCGCTGTTGTACGCGACGTGATGCACTCAGCCGCGAGAAGCAGCGTGCGAAGCGGGGCCGGTACGTAGATATTACGTACCGGCCCCGCTGCTTAAGGGCTATATTAACGCCTTGTGAAAACTCTCGGGGCTTAGATGCCGACCTTGACGATGAGACCAATAAGAATAATGGAAATGCCCCAGATGAGGGCCAGCACCACGGTGATACGGTTGAGGTTGCGCTCGGCTACCCCGGAGGAACGCATGGACGTGGAAATACCTCCACCGAACATATCGGAGATACCGCCGCCCTTGCCTTTGTGCAGCAAGATGGAGAGCGTGAGGAAGATGCTGGTGATGAGCATAAGTACTTCGCAGGTAATGAGCAAAGCTTTCATTTCCAGTCCTTTCGGGTGCTTCGTGCACCCGGAGAGTAATAGAGTCCTTGGCTAGTGTACCTGGTGACACCGGCCAGCGGGAAATAAAACGTGCGGGGTGGGAAGAATCCCACCCCGCACGCGAGGGCCAGGCCGGTACACCTCGGTGATCGTTCCTAGCCGCTATCCTTTTTAGCCGCGGAACATCACGATCTTCGCGAATTCCTCCGCCTTGAGGCTGGCGCCACCCACGAGGGCACCGTCAACATCAGGCTGGGCCATAATCTCCTGGACGTTAGCCGCCTTGACCGATCCGCCGTACTGGATGCGAACCGCGGCAGCTGCCTCCGCACCGAAGGTTTCCTCGATGCGAGCCCGGATGGCACCGCAGACTTCCTGGGCGTCTTCCGGGGTGGCCACTTCTCCGGTGCCAATAGCCCAGATGGGCTCGTAGGCGATGACGAGCTTGGCAATATCCGCGGCCTGGAAACCGGCGAAGAGTTCGTCAATCTGGGAGACGACGTACTCCACGTGCCGGCCTTCCTTGCGCACCTCGAGTTCTTCACCGCAGCAGACGATAGGCGTCATGCCAGCGCCAAGAACCTTCTGTGCCTTCTGGCCGATGAGTTCGTTGCTTTCGCCGTGGTAGGCGCGCCGCTCCGAATGGCCCACGATGACGTAGCTGCACCCGAGCTTGGACAGCATCGAGGTGGAGATTTCGCCGGTGTAGGCGCCTTCGTCATGCACGGACACATCCTGGGCACCGTAGGCGATGCGCAGCTCATCCGATTCGCACAGAGTCTGGATGGAACGCAGGTCGGTGTAGGGGGCGAAAACCGCCACATCCACATCACCGTAGGTGAAACCGGCGTCATCCAGGGTCCACGCGACTTTTTGGACAAGGTGGGTAGCCTCAAGATGATCCATATTCATCTTCCAGTTACCCGCCATCAGGGGGGTGCGTGCCATTAATCCTCCAGAACAGCGATACCGGGCAGGGTCTTACCCTCGAGGAATTCGAGGGAAGCGCCACCGCCGGTGGAAATGTGGTTGAACTTCTCTTCGTCGAAGCCGAGGATGCGCACGGCCGCCGCAGAGTCACCGCCACCAACGATGGTGAAGCCTTCGGCGTCCTGCATGGCCTGGGCAACGCCCTTCGTGCCTTCGGCGAAGGCCGGGAACTCGAAGACGCCCATGGGGCCGTTCCAGACGATCGTCTTCGAGGAAGCGATCTTCTCCGCGTATTCGGCCACGGTTTCCGGCCCGATGTCCAGGCCCATACCGTTGGCGGGCATATCGGAAGCGGAAACGATTTCGGACTCGGCGTCCTTATCGAACTTATCGGCGACGACGACGTCAACCGGCAGGAGCAGCTCCACGCCCTTATTGGACGCGGTCTCCAGGTACTCGCGGGCCTTTTCGATCTGGTCATCTTCGCACAGCGAGGAGCCGATCTCATAACCCTTGGCGCGCAGGAAGGTGAAGGCCATACCGCCGCCGATGAGGAGAACATCAGCCTTGTCCAGGAGGTTCTCAATCACGCCGATCTTATCGGAGACCTTGGAGCCACCCAGCACCACGGTGTAGGGGCGCTCCGGATCCGCGGTGGCCTTGGACAGCGAATTAATTTCCTTGGCAACAAGCTCACCGGCGGCCGAGGGCAGCAGCTTCGCAATATCGTAAACCGAGGCCTGCTTGCGGTGCACCACACCGAAACCGTCAGACACGAACACATCGGCCAGCGCGGCGTATTCCTTGGCGAGAGCTTCGCGGTCAGCATCGACCTTCGAATCCTCGCGCTTGTCATAACGCACGTTCTGGAGCAGCACGATGTCGCCGTCGTTCAGGGCCTCAATCTTGGCCTTGGCATCCGGGCCCACGGTGTCCTCCGCGAGGGGGACCTCACGGCCGAGGAGTTCGCCCAGGCGCTTGGCTACCGGAGCGAGGGAGAATTCCGGCTTCGGTTCGCCCTTGGGGCGGCCCAGGTGCGCGGTAACGATGACCTTCGCCTTGGCGTCGAGAAGTCGCTTGATGGTGGGCAGCGCGGCGCGGATACGGCCGTCATCGGTGATGCGATCCCCGTCCAGCGGAACGTTGAAATCGGAACGAACAAAAACCTTCTTGCCGGTGAGGTCACCGAGCGATTCAATAGTCCTCATATTTTTCCTTTCGCGTAGGGAAGCCCGTGCGCGCTAGCGCACGCACGGGCTTCACATCAGCTCATCGCTTGATCTTTAGAGCTTGCTCGCAACGAGGTTGGCAAGCTTCACGAGGGAAGCGGCGTAGCCGTATTCGTTGTCGTACCAAGCGCCGATCTTGACCTGGCCGTCCATCACCTTGGTGAGGCCGGCATCGAAGATGGACTGGTGGTGATCACCGATGATGTCCGAAGAAACGATGGGATCCTCGGTGTAAGCGAGGGTGCCCTTGAGAGCGCCTTCGGAGGCTTCCTTCATCGCGGCGTTGATTTCTTCCACGGTGACATCGGACTTCTCAGCTTCGAAGGTGAGATCCGTGAGGGAGCCGGTGATGGTGGGGACGCGCACGGCGTAACCATCGAGCTTGCCCTTGAGTTCGGGAAGAACCAGAGCCACGGCCTTGGCCGCACCGGTGGTGGTGGGGACCATGTTCTGCGCGGCCGCGCGGGCGCGACGCAGATCCTTGTGGGGGCCGTCCTGCAGGTTCTGATCCGCGGTGTAAGCGTGGATCGTGGTCATGAGACCCTTCTTGATGCCGAACTTGTCCACGAGGACCTTCGCCACCGGGGCGAGGCAGTTCGTGGTGCAGGAAGCGTTGGAAATAATATTGTGCTTGGCCGGATCGTACTGATCGGAGTTCACGCCGATAACGAAGGTGGCATCTTCACCCTTCGCCGGGGCGGAAATAAGAACCTTCTTGGCGCCGGCTTCGATATGAGCCTGGCAGGCTTCACCGGTGCGGAAGCGGCCGGTGCACTCGAGAACGATATCAACCTCGAGTTCCTTCCACGGGAGGTTGGCCGGATCCTTTTCGGCAAGAACCTTGATCTTCTTGCCGTCGAGCACGAATCCATCTTCGGTTGCTTCAATCTCCACGGGGAGGCGGCCGCCGGCGGTGTCATACTTCAGCAGGTGGGCGAGAGTCTTGATATCGGTCAGGTCATTGACCGCGACGATCTCGAAATCCGCACCCTCGGCGAGGGCTGCGCGGACAGCGGCACGACCAATACGGCCGAAGCCGTTAATAGCAACGCGTACAGTCACTCTTTATCCTCCTCACGCGCCAGCTAGCGCGTTTCCAACTCGACTTCTTGTCTTTGAGAAGTCCGTCCGAGAACTTCTCTCGGAACCACTCACTATTCTACCGGTCACGTTCGGCTGGGGCTAATGCCAGTTGGAAGGAGCTTGCGAGCTTTGGCACAGAGCGAAACTTGAGAACGGCATAACACGCCCTTAGTCCCATTTTTGACTGTTCTATATTTCGACGACGGCGAACGCGCTACCGCGCGTTAGGACATTGCCGTGTGCCCTGCCGCCCGTACCGCGGCCATGGTGTCCGGAATGCCCAGCTCCTTGGCCCGTTTATCCGCCATGGAATTCAGCCGACGCAAGCGCCCGGCCACCGCATCTTTCGTGGCGCGCGGGGTGAGTTGCTCCCCGAGCAGGTTGAGGGAATCTTCCGGGTGGGCAATGCGGGCTTCGCCAGCCGCCCGCAAATTATCCGGCACATCCGTGCCGAGAATTTCAAATGCTCGCTTGACCCGGATCACCGCGATAACAGCGGCATCGGCACTGCGACGCATATTTGCGTCGTCGAAATTAGCAAGACGGTTAACCGTGCCGTGGACTTCCCGTTCCACACGTAATTCTTCCCAGCGCAGCACGGCATCATTGGCGCCCATGCGGGTGAGCATATCGGAGATCGCTTCTCCCCCGCGGATATCGATCCGGTGGGCCCCGCGCGATTCGCGTACCCGGTAGGGAATATCGAGGCGACGGGCCAGCCCGCCCAGGGCGTAGGCTGCCTCGAGTCGCGGGCAAATGATCTCCAGGGAAGCATTGCGCCCGGGTTCCATGAGGGTGCCCCGCGCCAGGAAAGCTCCGCGCCAGGCAGCGCCCGCATCGGCTTTCGAGCCGCCCACCACCGCGGGCGGAAGCCCCCGCACCGGCCGGCCGTGCGCGTCCAGGAGCCCGAGTTTCACGGCGATGCGCTCGGTATTTTCCGAGGAGCGCACCAGGAAACGCTGGCCCTGCCGCATCTGCGAGGAGACGGAAAGAAGTTCCGGTTCCACGGAGAAAAGCTGGCGCACCAATTCCCACAGGCGCTGCGCGGTAGGGCGGTGGCCCACTTCGGCCACCAGTTCCAGGGTGCGCGAACGCACGGCCAATCCCCCGCCGTACCGGAACATCGCGGTGAGTTCAGCCAGAGCGGCGGAAAGCGAGGCCGGTGTAACGGTGGCTAACTCATCTTTCACCGTACGTGTTAACGCGGACACGACTCCCCTTCCTTCTATGGTGGGACCGCTGCTGACCAGGGAATATCCCGGTTGTGGATTCTTCCCCGTGCGGGAGCTTCCGATTTAGGAATCTCCTATGACGCCTTCGAAGGCATCCCGATAGGCAGCGGCCAAACGTAGCGCATCGTGACGTGCGCGATTATCGCCCATTCTAACCTGTCGCAGCATGAGAGTGGCCCCGATGCCTTCGGCTTCCGCGGCCACTTCGCCAATATCGTCCACGCTGCGCGGATCGGCCACCACCACGTCAATGCGCAGATCAGGGGCGTGGCGGGCGAAGGAACGGATATGATCCGCGGCGCTCATCCCCCAGGTTTCGCGCTCGGTACGCAGATTGAGGGCGAGGACCCGGCGGGCCGGGGAGCGCACCAGGGCTGCGTGCAGATCGGGAACCATGAGGTGGGGAATAACCGAGGTGTACCAGGAACCCGGCCCGAATACGATCCAATCGGCTTCGTCGATAGCGGCGATTGCTTCTGGCTGGGCGGGAGGATTCTCCGGAATGAGGCTGACGTGCTCCACTTTGCCGCGGGCCGTTGCCACCGCCACCTGCCCGCGATAGAGCTGGGGGCCGTCTTCCTCATCAATGACTCGCGCCTCGATCTCCAGCGGAATGGGTGACATGGGTAGTACCCGCCCGTCAATGCGCAGCAGCTGGCCCACCCAGTCCAGGCCGGAAACCGTGCTCCCCAATTGTTCCCACATGGACACGATGAGGAGGTTCCCCATCGCGTGCCCGTTGAGGGGACCTTCGGAGGAGAAACGGTATTGCAGGACGTCGCGCCAGGTCTGGCCCCATTCGCCGTCGTCGCATAAAGCAGACAGCGCCATGCGCAAATCTCCGGGTGGAATCACGTTGAATTCATCGCGGAGGCGCCCCGAGGAGCCGCCGTCGTCCGCAACGGTGACCACGGCGGTGATGTTTTGGGTGATGAGTCGCAGGGCCGAAAGTGAGGCGTACAGGCCGTGACCGCCACCGAGGGCGACGACGCGCGGGCCGCGACTACCGCGCCCGCCCATTATTCGCGCCCCAAATCACGGTGGATGGTGCGCACCGAATGTCCGGCCGCCCGTAGCGCTTCGGATACCGCTTCCGCGATGGCCACCGAGCGGTGCTTCCCGCCGGTGCAGCCAATGGCGATGGTGGTGAAGGGTTTAAGTTCGCGGGCGTAGCCGGCCAGGATGGTGTGGATGAGGTGGGAGTACTCGCGCACAAAAGCCTCCGCGCCGTCCTGCTCCAGCACGAAATGAGCCACCGGTTCATCGTGGCCGCTCAGGTGGCGCAGCTCGGAAATCCAGTAAGGATTGGGCAGGAAGCGCACATCGGCCACATTATCCGCGTCCAGCGGCAGGCCGTATTTGAAGCCGAAGGACATGACCGTGACGCGGGTGGCTTCTGTTCCGGAGGTTTCGCCCACGAGGTGGCGGATTTTCCGGGAAAGATCGTGGACGGAGAGCCGGGAGGTATCGATCACGGAATCGGCGCGGCTGCGCAGGTCCGCGAGGAGTTTGCGTTCCGCGGTAATGCCGTCATAAAGCCGGCCGTGGCCCTGGAGCGGGTGGGGCCGGCGCACGCTTTCGTAGCGGCGCACCAGCGACGCATCATCGGCATCCAGGAAAATAATGCGGTAATTAATACCGCTATTCGTGAGATCGGTGAGGACTCCCAGGAGTTCGGCGAAGAATTCCCGGGAGCGCACATCCACCACCGCGGCCATCCGCGTCACTTTCCCATTTCCGGAGAGCAGCCCGGCCAGGGCACTGAGCAGGCGCGGCGGGAGGTTATCTACCACGTACCAGCCCAGGTCCTCCAGGGTGGCAGCCGCTCGGGAGCGCCCCGCGCCGGACATTCCCGTCACAATAATGATTTCCGGGACGTTGGCCGGCGGTAGTTCCGTGCTGCAATCAGCGGCCGGAACGATGGCGGGGATACGGGAAGTATCGTTGATGTCACGCGTGTCACTCATATCTCCATCATGCCACACGGCGCGGTCCGCGTTACTCCTCCGGCGGGGCTTCGTTAATGGCTACCGCACCCAGTTTGCGCGAAGCCACCCCGTTATTCTTCACCCAGTGCTTCCTTAATGGCTGCCGCGAGCACCGGGCCGATGCCCGGTACTTCGGTGAGCTCCTCGATGCTGGCGTCCCGGATGCGTTTGACCGAGCCGAGCGCGTTCAGCAATTTCTTTTGCTTGGCCGGGCCCAGCCCTGGGATGGCGTCGAGCGCGGAGCGGGTCATTGCCTGGCCGCGTTTCTTGCGGTGGAAGGTAATGGCGAAGCGATGCGATTCATCGCGTAGTTGCTGGAGCAGGCGCAGCGCGGGCGAGGTACGCGGGAAAATAACCGGGAACTCCTCCCCCGGGATCCACACTTCTTCCAGGCGTTTGGCCAGGCCCACCACTCGCACATCGGCACCGAGCTCATCGACTACCCGCTGGGCAGCATTGACTTGCGGGAGCCCGCCGTCCACCACGAGGAGGTCGGGGCGGTAGGCGAAACGGCGCGGTACCGCGGTGGGCGCGCCTTCGTCTTCCACGCCGCCGGCATCGGCGGCGTGCGCGGCGTCGTCGTTTAAACGGCGCAGCCGGCGGCGCAGCACTTCGTCCATCGCGGCGGTATCATCGCGCGCCCCCTGGCCTTCCGGCCCGCGCACGATGAAATGACGGTAATCGGAGGTTTTCTTCAGGCCGTCTTCGAAGACCACCATGGAGCCAACCTGTTGGTGACCCTGGGTATGGGAAATATCGTAGCCTTCGATGCGCAGCGGGGCGCGATCCAAATCCAGGCCGATGCGCAGTTCTTCCAGGGCTTGGGAGCGAACAGTAATATCGGCGGCCCGCGCCAGCTTGTTACGGTCAAAAGCCTGTTTGGCATTCGCGTGCACGGTATCCGCGAGCTGGGCTTTCGGCCCGCGCTGGGGGCGTTTGAGGTGGACCGGCCCGCCGCGCCGCTCGGCAAGCCAGCGTTCCAGCCCGGCCCGATCCGTGGGGAAAACCGGCACCCAGATCTCCCCCGGGATGGCCCCGGGCGGTACGTGGTCGCGGTCATCAACGGAGGTGCCGGCCCGCACGGTCCGGTCCCCCTGGGTGCCCACCCCGCGGTAGGAGTCATATTCGGGATTGCCGTAAATATGGAGGAGCAGCGCGTTGATAATATCGGCCGGTTTGGTACCTTCGGTTTCCGTCACCCAGCCGCGCTGCCCGCGGATTCGCCCGCCGCGCACGTAAAAAATCTGGACCGAGGCATCAATTTCATCGGATTCCAGCCCGATAATATCGGCGTTGAGATTGGAATCGAAGACCACAACATTGCGTTCGGTTGCGGTTTTCATCGCGGTGATTTCATCGCGTAGTTTCGCGGCGCGTTCAAAATCTTCCACGGCAGCTGCTTTTTTCATTTCCGCGGTGCGGGCGCGAATAAAATCGCTGCCGTCCGATTCCATGAATTTTACGAATTCTTCGGCGACGGCGCGATTCTCCGCCGCGCTCACCAGCCCGGCGCAGGCCCCGTTACACAGCCCGATATGGGTATTGAAGCAGGGCTTGCCGGTGCGCTGCCCCCGCCGAAATTCCGCATCAGAGCACGAGCGCATAGTGAAGACGGGAAGCAGAGCGTCCAGCACTTTCCGGATCGCCCACACCTTGGTGTACGGCCCGAAGTACAGGGTGCCTTTGCGGTGCTTTTCCCGGGTGATATAGGCGCGCGGGAACTCCTCCCCCAGGGAAACCGCCAGGTAGGGATAGGACTTATTATCCCGAAACATCACGTTGAAGGGCGGTTCGAATTCCTTAATCCAGGAGTACTCCAGGGTGAGGGCCTCGATTTCACTGCCCACCACCACCCACACCACATTGGTGGCGGTATGCACCATGGTGCGGATACGCGGGATGAGGCGTTCGGGCGGCTGAAAATAATTCTGGAGCCGGTTGCGTAGATTCTTCGCTTTCCCGACGTAAAGAATGCGCCCTTCACCGTCCACGAAACGGTAGACGCCCGGGTCGGTGGGAATGGACGACGGCGCCGGGCGGTAGCTGCGTGGATCAGCCACGGCCGGTCACCTCCTCGTCTCCTCCAGGAGCGGGCGGAGGAATTGCCCGGTATAGGATTCTGGCACCGCGGCGATCTGTTCCGGGGTTCCGGTGGCGACGACGGTGCCCCCGCCGGCGCCTCCTTCCGGCCCCATGTCAATAACCCAATCCGCGCATTTAATGACATCGAGATTATGCTCGATAACAATCACGGTATTGCCTTTATCCACGAGGGATTGCAGCACCAGGAGGAGTTTGCGGATATCCTCAAAATGCAGGCCCGTGGTGGGCTCATCCAGGATGTAGACGGTGCGGCCGCTGGAGCGGCGGTGCAATTCCGAAGCGAGCTTGACGCGCTGGGCTTCCCCACCGGAAAGCGTGGTGGCCGATTGCCCCAAACGTACGTAGCCCAGGCCCACCCGTTCCAGGGTGGTGAGATAGCGGGTGATATTCGTAATGGGATCGAAGAATTCCGCGGCCTCGTGAATAGTCATATTAAGAACTTCAGAGACGTTCTTCCCGCGGTACTTCACTTCCAGGGTTTCCCGGTTGTAGCGGGTGCCGTGGCAGACCTCGCAGGGCACATACACATCGGGAAGGAAGTTCATCTCAATTTTCACGGTGCCATCGCCCTTGCAGGCTTCACAGCGGCCGCCCTTGACGTTAAAGGAGAAGCGCCCCGGGCCGTAGCCGCGCACCTTTGCCTCCTGGGTTTGGGCGAAGAGCTGGCGCACTTTATCCCATACTCCGGTGTAGGTGGCCGGATTTGAGCGTGGGGTGCGTCCGATAGGAGACTGATCCACGTGCACCACCTTATCGAGTTCCCCTGCCCCGGTGACCTCCCGGTGGCGCCCCGGAACGGTATGGGCGCCGTTGAGCTGGTTCGCTAGGGAACGGTAGAGGATCTGATTGACGAGGGTGGATTTCCCGGAGCCGGACACCCCGGTCACCGCGATAAAGGTAGAGAGGGGGAAAGACACCTCCACATTTTTGAGGTTATTTTCCCGGGCGCCCCGCACCGTGATTTTCCGCTGCGGATCAACAGTGCGCCGCTGCTGCGGCGTCGTTATAGCACGTTTCCCGGATAGATAGGCACCGGTCACGGATTCTTCGCACGCACTCAAACCCGCAACGTCTCCGGCGTACACAACGTGCCCCCCGAATTCTCCCGCACCCGGGCCGATATCAATAACGTAATCGGCGGTGCGAATCGTTTCTTCATCGTGTTCGACGACGATAAGGGTATTCCCCAGGTCGCGGAGCTTAACGAGGGTGCCGATGAGTTTTTCGTTATCGCGCTGGTGGAGGCCGATAGAGGGTTCGTCGAGCACGTAAAGCACGCCCACCAGGCCGGAACCGATCTGGGTCGCGAGGCGGATACGCTGGGCTTCCCCGCCCGAAAGCGTGGAGGCGCCCCGCGCCAGGGTGAGATAGGACAGCCCCACATCCACGAGGAATCCCATCCGTACCTGGATTTCGCGCAGTACCTGCGCGGCGATCTGGGCTTGGCGCGCATCGAGTTCAACGGAGTCGAGGAAGGCTTTGGCGTCGTCGATGGCGAGGGAGCACAGCTCGAAAATATTGAGGTTTCCGATGCGCACCGCCAGCACATCCGGCTTGAGGCGGGCACCGTGGCAGGCCGAGCAGGCAATCTCCCGCATATAGCCTTCGTAACGTTCCTTCGACCAGCTGGATTCGGTTTCCCCGTGCTTGCGTTTGACGTAGCCGAGGACCCCCTCGAAACCGGTGGCATAGGTTTTTTCCCGGCCCCAGCGATTGCGGTACTTGACGGTCACCTTGTAGTTATTGCCCTCCAGCAGGGCCTTCCGCGCTTTCTTGGGGAGGTCCTGCCAGGGGGTATCCACATCGAAGCCGAGTTCCTCCCCCAGGGCTTCCATCTGGCGGGTGAAGAAATCCTGGTGGCTCGTCCACGGGGCGATGGCGCCCTCCCGGAGAGTTTTTTCCGGATGCGGAACTACAAGGTCCGGATCTACTTCCAGGGTGGAGCCCAGGCCATCGCACGCCGGGCAAGCCCCGTAGGGGGCGTTAAAAGAAAACGTGCGCGGTTCGATTTCTTCCAGGGCGAGGGCGTGCCCGTTCGGGCAGGAGCGGTGCTCGGAAAAACGCCGGGAGCGTTCTTCGCCTTCGGCTGCGTCCACGAATTCCACCACCATGAGCCCGGAGGAGAGCCCGAGGGCCTGTTCTACCGAATCGGTGAGGCGGCTGGTGATGCCTTCGCGCACCACCAGGCGATCAACAACGACGTCGATATTATGGCGCAATTTCTTATCGAGGCTGGGCGGGTTGTCCAGGCGGATATCTTCGCTATCGACCCGGGCGCGGGTGTAGCCGGCCTGGGCGAGATCCGTGAACACATCCGCATATTCGCCCTTGCGGTCACGTACCACCGGGGCGAGAATCTGGAAACGGGTACCTTCCGGGTAGGTGAGGAGGGTATCCACGATTTGCTGGGCGCTTTGGGCGGTGATTTTCGCGCCGCATTCCGGGCAGTACTGCACCCCAGCCCGCGCGTACAGCAAACGCAGGTAGTCATAGACTTCCGTAACCGTGCCCACCGTGGAGCGCGGGTTACGGTTGGTGGATTTCTGATCGATGGATACCGCCGGGGAGAGCCCCTCGATAAGGTCCACATCCGGTTTATCCATCTGGCCGAGGAACATGCGAGCGTAGGAGCTCAGCGATTCCACGTAGCGGCGCTGCCCTTCGGCAAAAATGGTGTCAAAAGCCAGGGAAGATTTACCGGAACCCGAAAGCCCGGTAAAGACAACGAGTTGATCGCGGGGAATATCGACCGTGATATTACGGAGGTTATTTTCCCGCGCGCCCTGGACATGGATAACATCACTCACCCGGCCAAGCTTACACGGTTGAACACAGGTTCGATAACCGGATGGTGCAATGTTCACGCTAGGCTGGTTCCCATGGCACGTAACCGAGCACGTCTCCTCCGCTACCGGCCCGATCCCCTGGTGGCCGGCATTATCCTCGCGATGATCGCCGGGCTTCTTATTCCGGCACGCAGTGTGGTTCGGGCGCACCTGGGTACGGTTTCCGACCTCGCGGTGGCCTGCGTTTTTCTGGTGTACGGGATGCGGCTGCGCACCCGGGACGTGCTGGCCGGGCTGCGCAGTATTAAACTCCAAGGTCTGGTGTTCCTGTGCACCTACCTGATTTTCCCGCTTCTTGGTTTTGCCCTGGGCCACCTGGTGGCGCCTTTTCTGGGCCCGGCATTCGCCCTCGGTTTCCTCTACCTGGCGCTACTGCCTTCCACCATCCAGTCCTCGGTAACCATGGTGTCCATTGCCCGCGGGAATGTGGCCGCCGCCGTCACTTCCGCTACCGTCTCCAATATTGCTGGGATTTTCCTCACCCCGCTGTTGGTGCTGCTTTTCCTGCACGTGGAGGGCGCTTCGGCCGGATCAATTAATTCGGTGCTCCTCAAGCTGCTCCTGCCCTTTATTATCGGGCAGTGCCTTCAGCCCTGGGTGGGCACTTGGTTTCGGGCTCACCCGCGGCTGGTGCGCACGGTTGATAACACCTCGATTATCCTCATCGTGCTCTCCTCCGTGCTCAATGCCACCGCGGAAGGTGCCTGGGCGGGGGTGACGCTCTGGACGATCCTCGGCCTGCTCGCCCTGTGCTGCGTACTGCTAGCCGCCATGCTTTCGATTACCTGGTGGCTCGGGGGTCTGGCGCGGATGACCGTGGAGGATCGCATCGTGGTGCTCATGTGCGGTTCGAAGAAATCATTGGCAACGGGGCTCCCGATGGCCAAGGCACTATTCTCCCCGGCCACGGTCGCCCCGCTGTCAGTTCCGGTGGTTATTTTCCACCAGTTACAAATTTTTGTGTGCGCGATTCTGGCTCGCCGCCTGGCGCGGCGCAGCGCCGATTAGTGCGGCGCCACAGCAATGAGCCCGGTTCCACGCCGATGACCCCGCTAGTCTGGCTGGTGCCTGACGCGCCTCGTGCTACCGGCACGCACCACCTTAGTTAGCGCCGCCGCCAGCTGCGCCGTCGTCGTCGTTCTTCTCCTTACGCGCGAGAGAACGCGAGCGAAGCAGGGACGCCACCACCGTCACCACAATAATGACCACGATGACGAGCAGCGAGCTCAGCGGCGTGAACTCGAAGAAACCGGTGGCAATATCGTAATGGTGCAGGGCTTCGAAAATGAGTTTGAAGCCGATGAAGGCGAGGATTGCGGCCAGGCCGAAGTGCAGGTAAACGAGGCGTTCGAGCAGGCCGTCGACCAGGAAGAACATCTGGCGCAGGCCCATGAGCGCGAAGGCGTTTGCCGCGAAAATAATGAAGGGTTCGGTGGTGAAACCGAAGGAGGCCGGGATGGAATCGAGGGCGAACATGAGGTCGATCCCGCCGATGGCGATAATGCACAGCAGTAGCGGGGTGATATAACGCTTGCCGCCGCGCTTCACGATGTAGTGGTCGCCGTGGTAATCCTCGGCCACCGGGAGGGTGCGGCGCGCCAGGCGCACGAAGAAGTTATCGGCTTCTTCGCCCGTCGGTTCGCTTTCCGAGAGCCCCTCTTTGACCTGCGAGAATGCGGTCCACAGCAGGAAGGCACCGAAGAGGAAGAAGGACCAGGCCAGGGATTCCACAATAACTTTGCCCAGCACGATGAAAATAAAGCGCAGGCACAGCGCAATAACAATGCCCCAGAACAGCACTTTTTGCTGGAGGGCACGGGGAACCGCGAAGGAGCCCATAATAATAATGAAGACGAAGATATTATCGACGGAAAGTGAATATTCCACGCCCCAGACGCTGAAGAATTGCAATCCGAAGGTATCTCCGTGGCGCCACCACAGGTATCCGCCCAGGCAGACGGCCAAGAAAATATAGAACAGCAGGAAACCGGCCGATTCTTTCATGCTGGGTTCGTGCGGTTTGCGCACATGGGACAGCAGATCAAAGGCGAAAATACCGATAACGACGACGAAAAGCAGAATCCACTCGGCCACATGGACCGACATCTGCTCGGGCGTGCTCGTGAACGGCAGCACACCCGTGGCGTATGAAAGCATAAATACCCTCCGGATGGAATGACCGGAGGTCTCTCCCCACCCGCCGGGCGCACGGCCGCGGCAGGTCTCCGATCCGGACGACCCGGGTGGGTCTCGTGCTGACGAATCGGTGGTTGATGGGAATACTCCCCTCCACGAGTGCACACTTTACACGATGGGGAGCGGCGCCGAGCCGCGTTTCATATGTGGTTTGCGTACCGTGCGTGGTGCGCGCTTGCGGGCGCACGGCTCGCGTGTGCCTCCGGTGCCGCTCCCGTGCAGCCGTTTTATTTTTGGGCCTGCTGGGAATGCCACAGCTCGCTTTTCAGATCCTTGATTTCATCGCGGTAGCGCGCCGCGAGCTCAAATTGGAGCTGTTCGGCGGCCGCGTGCATCTGCGCGGTGAGCTCGGTAATGAGTTCGCGCAGCTCTTTCCCGCCCTGCGCGCGGGCGATTTCCGCTTCCGAAGCGCGGGCCCGGGCATGCGCGGGTTCCTGGCGATACCCGCCGGCGAGCAGCTGTTCGGTATCCACATCCTCGCGGGCCAGCATATCGGTCACATCCGCGATGCGTTTGCGCAGCGGCTGCGGATCAATACCGTGTTCCCGGTTGTAGGCGAGCTGCTTCTCCCGGCGCCGATTCGTTTCATCAATAGCCTGCTGCATATTCGGAGTGATGCTATCCCCGTACATATGCACTTCCCCGGAAACATTACGGGCCGCACGCCCGATGGTCTGAATAAGCGAGGTGGTGGAACGCAAAAAGCCCTGCTTATCGGCGTCGAGAATCGCCACGAGCGATACTTCCGGAAGATCCAGGCCCTCGCGCAGCAGGTTAATACCCACGAGCACATCGAATTTCCCGAGCCGCAGCTCCCGCAGCAGCTCCACGCGGCGCAGGGTATCCACATCCGAATGCAGGTACTCGACCCGCACCCCGCGATCCGCCAGGTACGCGGTGAGATCCTCAGCCATTTTCTTCGTCAGCGTGGTGACGAGGACCCGCTCATCGCGTTCGGCCCGCAGCCGCACTTCTTCGAGCAGATCATCGATCTGCCCTTCGGTGGGCTTGACTTTAATAAGGGGATCCACCAAACCGGTGGGTCGAATAATTTGTTCGACGACGCCGTCCGCTTGGCCAAGTTCATATTTGCCAGGCGTCGCGGATAGGTACACGGTTTGGCCGATGCGGTCGAGGAATTCCTCCCATTTGAGGGGGCGGTTATCCATGGCGGAGGGCAGCCGGAAGCCGTATTCCACCAGGGTGCGCTTACGGGACATATCCCCTTCGTACATGGCCCCAATCTGGGGAACAGTCACGTGGGATTCATCGAGGATAAGGAGGAAATCGTCGGGGAAATAATCGAGGAGGGTATTCGGGGCGGTACCCGGGCCACGCCCGTCAATATGCCGCGAATAGTTTTCAATACCGGAAGTTGTTCCAATATTGCGCATCATCTCAATATCGTAGCTGGTGCGCATTTCCAGGCGTTGCGCCTCGAGAAGCTTATTATGGGCGCGCAGATACTCCAGGCGTTCGGCAAGTTCTTCCTCAATGGAGCGGATAGCGCGTTCCATGCGTTCGGGGCCGGCCACATAGTGGGAGGCCGGGAACACATGCGCGGTATCGGTGCGTTGGATAACATTCCCGGTGAGCGGGTGGAGGAGGGAAATTCCATCAATCTCATCACCGAAGAATTCAATGCGGATAGCCAGCTCTTCGTACACCGGGATAATCTCCACGGTATCGCCCCGCACTCGGAAGGTGCCGCGGGTGAAAGCAATATCGTTACGGGTGTATTGCATGGACACGAAGGTGCGGAGCAGCTCATCGCGGTCCAGTTGCTGGCCCACGTGGAGTTGCACCATGCGATCAACATATTCCTGCGGGGTGCCCAGGCCGTAAATGCAGGAAACGGATGCCACCACCACGGTGTCCCGCCGGGTAAGGAGCGAATTGGTAGCCGAATGGCGCAGGCGCTCTACCTCATCGTTAATGGAGGAATCTTTTTCGATAAAGGTATCGGTTTGGGGAACGTAGGCTTCCGGCTGGTAGTAATCGTAATAGGAAACAAAGTATTCCACCGCGTTATTGGGCATGAGTTCGCGGAATTCTGCCGCCATTTGCGCGGCCAGGGTTTTATTTGGCTCCATAATGAGGGTGGGGCGCTGCACCTGTTCGATAAGCCAGGCGGTGGTGGCGGATTTTCCGGTACCGGTGGCTCCCAGTAGCACCACGTCCTTTTCGCCGTCGTTAATGCGGCGGGTGAGTTCGGCAATCGCGGCGGGCTGATCACCCGAGGGGCGGTACTCGGAAATCACTTCAAAAGGCTTATCGCTGCGCACAATCTCAGAATCAAGAGCCATAGTGGCGAGCTTACTAGCCCGGTCCCGGATTGGGGTATGAAATACGCCAGTGGCCGGATAACGGCCCGAAGAATTCGGGACGGTATCCGGCCACTGGGCGCCGTCGTCGTAACAAACGACTATCGGTTGCGTTCAACTACGTTTTCTCGCTGCTGGGCGAACGTAGCAACCGAGAAAACTGAGCCGCCGGGACAACTTAGCCGAGCTGCTCAACCGTGGCGTGCAGGGTGAGCGTGGCGCTCTCCCCCGGCGCGAGCTGCGGGGCGCCTTCGCGCACCCGGGTCGCTTCCACGCACACAAAATGCTTCCAGGCATCATCGGGCATATCCGCATTCGCGGCCGAGCCCTTCGTGCCCGGGTTCCACACCACGGACTTATCGGATTCTTCCGAGCTCAGGGTGATCTTACGGTTCCCGCCCGCGTCCACGAGCACAATATCGCCCGCGAAGGGGTAGAAACGATCCACGGTCTGGCCTTCGAGTGCCTCAAAGGGCCCGGCCGGCAGCTGCGCATTATCGGCGAGGCGATCAATACCGCCCTCTTCGATACCTTCGATGCGAAGCGCCTGGGCATCCACCGCCCAGTAGGCGTGGAGAGCCAGCTCCGGGGCAATGTTTTCCGTGCCGGTATTGGTCGCGCTCAGCCGTACCCAGAAATCGCTGCCCAGGTGCACGGTGTAGGCGAGCTGGAGGGAATCGCCCAGCTCTCCGCCCAGGGCGCTGCCCGCGAGGGTGAAGGTCGCTTCCACCGCGGTGGAATCCCCACTCACGGATTCGAGGGTCCAATCCTGGATGCGGGCCCAGCCGTGCAGGCCGTTATCCGACGGGCCGAACCACGGGGCTACCACCGGGATACCACCCCGGATAGGAGTGCCCTGCGTGAGGCCGGATAGTTCGCTCATGTAGAGGACGTCCTCGAAGCCAGCCGGTTTCCAGGAGGCAACGTGGGCGCCGTAGGGGAAAACGGTACCAGATACGGTATCGGTGTTAATCTCCAGCGCGCTCAGGTCCCCACGGGTGACGAGGCTGACGCCGGCGATATTCTGCTCGGCAAAGGGAATGCTCTGCGTCATGTGTACTCCTTGTTTTTCTTTATGTGTGCGATGCGGGCGACCATACCGGCCGCCCGCATCTTCTTGCTCATGCCTTAGCCGAAGAACGGCGAGAGGCACATTACGTACGCCAGTGAGACCAGCGAACCGGAGGCGAGCAGGCCGCCCCACGTCTTCAGGGTGTCCTTGATGGACAGATCGAAGTATTCCTTGAAGAGCCAGAAGGACGCGTCATTAATATGCGTCATGAAGTTGGAGCCCGCGGCGGTGGCGAGCACGAGGAGCGTGGGATCCACGCCCGCCTGCATCACGCCGGTCGCCGGGTCCATAACAGCCGCACCAATAATGGAGGCGGCGGTCATCGCGGACACCACGCCCTGGCCGGTGGCCAGGCGGATAAGAACGGTAATGAACCACGCCATGATGTAGGGCGAAACCGCGCCCGCGCTCATGAAGCCGCCGATGTAATCGCCGATACCGGAGTCGATAACAACCTGCTTGAAGGCGCCACCGGCACCGATAATCATGACAACGCCGGCAATAATGGAGACGGCCTTATTGAACTTGTCCATAACCCATTCGCCCTTGTGCCCGCGCTGAATACCGAAGAGCAGCATGGCGAGCACCAGCGCCACGGACATGGCCACCGGGGAGGAGCCGAAGAAGTTGAGCCACTGGCCCAGCGTCGATTCCTTATCCACCCAAATATTAGCGATGGTCACCGAGATCATAATGATGGCCGGGCTGAGCGGCACGATGAGGGAAACGAAGAACGAGGGCGGATTGACCGCGGCTTCCTTATCGTTTTCATCACCGGACATGAACTTCGGCACCGGGCGCTCGAGGTTGCCGAGCACCTTGGGCAGCAGCACGCCACCCACGATGACCCAGAGGATAGCCATGGGAATACCGAGGAGGTACACCATGCCGGCATCCGCGTGGTACTGGTCAATGAGCGCAACCGGACCGGGCTGCGGCGGGAAGATGGAGTGAGCAACCGTGGTGGCGCAGACGGCCGGAATGGCCAGGCGCAGCCACGGCACCTTTGCTTCCTGAGCAATAGAAATAACGAGCGGAGCAATCATGAGGAAGGCAACTTCGTAGAACATCGCCAGGCCGAAAATAAGACCGATGATAATGACGGCGATGCGCACGAAGCGCAGTCCGAAGCGGCGGATGAGCCCCGATGCCAGCACGTGAGACGCACCGGAGTCCACCATGAGGCGGCCGATAACTGCACCGAAAACAACGATAATGGCGAGCGAACCCAGCGTAGAACCAAAACCGGTGGTGACGGTCTTGAGAGTTTCCATCGGGCCCATGCCGTTACAGAGCGCCACCACCACGGCGGCGAGCAACAGCGCGAGCATCGAATTCACCTTGAACACGATGTTGAGCACGAGCATCAACGCAATGCCCACGAGCAGCCAAACAATTGGCATAGCTTTTTAACCTCTCAAATTTTAGGCCCCATCGCCGCGCATCGTTGCTTCGTGGCGACGAGACGTACCATATAGCGAAACGGTCATTTCACTATCTGTAAATGGTACTCCCTCTTACGCTGAGAGTAAACACGGTGCCGGTCACCTTTTTACTTGCGTTTCTCTTGATTCTTTTACGACGACGCCGGCGCCTGCGGCGCCGCCAGCCAGCTCTCCGCACACTGGGTAACAAGGTTCTCCAGCTCCGCGCGGCTTCCCGCATTCCAGATCCAAATATGGGCCAGGGCGCGGCGGGCCTCATCATCTACCTGGTTGCGCATCCGGGCTTGGGCATCGGCCCGGGTCATCCCCCGGCCCCGCAGGTGCTCAATTCGTTGTTCTTCCGGGGCCGCCACAATAATGACGCAATCGACTTCGCGATCAGCGCGGGTTTCTACCAGGAGCGGCACATCGTAGACCGCCAGTTGGCCAGGGGCGGCACTGGCGAGGATATCCCGGGCCCGCGCGATGATGGCGGGATGGGTGAGGGCTTCGAGCCGGTGGCGGGCGACCGGGTTAGTGAAGATATGTGCGGCGAGGGCCGCCCGGTTGAGGGCGCCGTCGTCGTTTAAAATATCGGGACCGAATGCGGCAGCGAGTTGCGCGAGAACAGGACTACCCGGGGCGGTGATTTCCCGAGCGAGGGCGTCGGCGTCGGCGATGATCGCGCCGCGTTTGCGCAGGACCTGGGTGACAGTGGATTTGCCGGCGCCGATGCCGCCGGATACCGCGACCCGCAGGGCGCGGCCGCGCGGGTGGGTGAAGGGGCGCAGCAGTTGTGCGCTGGCTCCCCCGATTGTTAGTGCGTTCACCGTTTCAGCTTAACAATGCGCCCGGGAGAAAGAAAACGCCGCCGGCGCTCCCCCGAAGAGGTACGCCGGCGGCGGTACAAGGTGTTGACTCGCGGTAGCGTGCTGCTATGGGCTATAGCCTGGACGTTCCCCTGCTACGCGCGGCAGTCTAGCTGCTACCCGCGGAAACGCGAACCTTAGTTGTTGGTCAGCTTCTCACGCAGAGCGGCGAGAGCTTCATCAGCATCCGAGTCAAGCGAGCCGCTCGGTTCGGAGGTGGAGCTGTAGCTGGCCGGGATATCCGCGGCCGGTTCGGCAGCGGCAGCAGCCTGGGCACCGGCGGCAGCATCGGCTTCGAGCGCGGCAGCAACCTGGGCCTTGTGCGCTTCCCAACGGGCCTGGGCCTGGGCGTATTCATTCTCCCATGCCTCGCGCTGAGCTTCGTAGCCCTCGAGCCATTCGTTCGATTCGGGATCGAAGCCTTCGGGGTACTTGTAATTGCCGTTTTCGTCGTAATCAGCGGCCATGCCGTAGAGCGAGGGATCGAAGTCCTGGGAGTTCGGATCCACGCCTTCGTTCGCCTGCTTGAGGGAGAGCGAGATGCGGCGGCGGTCCAGATCGATATCGATGACCTTGACGAAGACGTCGTCGCCCACCTTGACAACCTCTTCCGGGGTGTCGATGTGGCGGGAAGCCAGCTCGGAAATGTGGACGAGACCTTCGATGCCGTCCTCCACGCGCACGAAAGCGCCGAAGGGAACGAGCTTGGTCACGCGACCCGGAACGATCTGGCCGATCGCGTGGGTGCGGGCGAAGGACTGCCAGGGATCTTCCTGGGTGGCCTTGAGGGAGAGCGAGACACGCTCGCGGTCCATATCAACATCGAGAACTTCGACGGTGACGGGCTGGCCAACTTCGACAACCTCGGACGGGTGGTCGATGTGCTTCCAGGACAGTTCGGAAACGTGAACGAGGCCGTCCACACCGCCGAGGTCCACGAAGGCACCGAAGTTGACGATGGAGGAGACGAAACCTTCGCGCACCTGGCCCTTCTGGAGCTGGTGCAGGAATTCGCCACGGGCCTGGGACTGGGATGCTTCCAGCCAAGCGCGGCGGGAAAGAACCACGTTATTGCGGTTCTTATCAAGTTCGATGATCTTCGCTTCGAGTTCGCGGCCAATGTAGGGCTGCAGATCGCGCACGCGGCGCATTTCAACGAGCGAAGCGGGCAGGAAGCCACGCAGCCCGATATCAACAATCAGGCCGCCCTTGACGACTTCGATGACGGTACCGGTCACGACACCATCAGCTTCCTTGATCTTCTCAATTTCAGCCCAGGCGCGTTCGTACTGCGCACGCTTCTTCGAGAGGAGGAGACGACCTTCCTTGTCTTCCTTCTGGAGGACGAGGGCTTCTACCTGGTCGCCAATTTCCACGACATCATCGGGATTGACATCGTGCTTGATCGAAAGTTCCTTGGAGGGAATAACACCCTCGGTTTTGTAGCCAATGTCGAGCAACACTTCGTCATGGTCGACCTTGACAACGGTTCCTTCGACGAGGTCACCATCGTTAAAGTACTTGATCGTCTTATCGACGGCGGCAATAAGTTCTTCCTCGGAGCCGATATCGTTGACGGCAATCTCGGGGAGAGTCGAAGACTCGGGGGTGGTATTAGTCATTAACTGATAACTTCCGGACACTATTGTGAATATTTGCTTGGGACCGATGGATATCGGCCAGTGCGGCGGGTGCTCACACCAGTTCTCCATACTACGCGGAAAAGCTTGGCTAGTGCAAGGTATCCGGGCTGAAATCGGAGTGGCGTGAGCCCCGTTCTCACGGGGCGTTGCGGGCGGTTCAGCGAGCCTGCAGGGAAGCTGTTGCGGGCCGTTCGCGTGAACCGCTGTCAACCGTTCTAGTGGGCTGCCTCACGCCAATTGGGGCCGTAGCCCACCCCGACGGAGAGGGGTACCCGCAGCTGGGCAGCCCCGGCCATTTCCCGGCGCACAATCTCCTCCGCGGCCTCGTGCTCGCCGGGCGCTACTTCCAGCACCAGTTCGTCATGAACCTGGAGGAGGACTCGGCTGCGCAACCCGGCTTCACGCAGGGCTTCCACCACCGCCACCATGGCGATCTTGATAATATCCGCGGCGCTGCCCTGTATAGGCGCATTGAGGGCCATCCGCTCGGATGCTTCGCGCAGCTGGCGGTTCGTGGAGCGCAGTTCCGGCAGGTAGCGCCGCCGCCCCAGCAGGGTTTGGGTATAGCCATCTTCGCGGGCTTTCACCACGAGGGAATCGAGGTAATCACGTACTTTCCCGAAGCGCGCAAAATAGGTGTCCATGAGCTCTTGGGCATCGTGGGCAGAAATATGGAGCTGGCGGGAAAGCCCGTAGGCGGAGAGCCCGTAGGCCAGGCCGTAGCTCATCGCTTTAATACGGGAGCGCTGCTGGCTACTCACCTCGTTTTCGGGAATCCCGAAGACGAGGGAGGCCACCGAAGAATGCAGGTCTTCGCCTTCATTAAAGGCGGTGATAAGAGCTTCATCACCGGAAAGCGAGGCCATAATCCGCATTTCAATCTGGGAGTAATCCGCGGTCATAAGTGCCGCATAGCCCTCCGAGGGGATAAAGGCGGAGCGGATTTGAAGCCCTTCGGACGTACGCGCGTGAATATTCTGGAGATTCGGATCCGTGGAGGAGAGTCGCCCGGTGGCGGCCACCGCCTGCTGGTAGGTGGTGTGGATTTTTCCATCCGCTCGGGTATTGCGCTGCAAGCCTTCCACGGATTGCCGTAATTTAATGGCGTCGCGGTGCTCGAGGAGCGCCCCGAGGAATTGGGTTCCGGCCACCGCCTTATCATCTTCCCGGGGTGCGATACGCACGGCAAGATCAGCCAGCGCCTCCGCATTCGTGGTGTACCCGGATCTGGTTTTCCGGGTGGTGGGCAAGTCCAATTCGTCGAACAGCACCCCCTGGAGCTGCTTGGGGCTGGAGAGATTTACCTTGTGGCCAATGGCATCATAGGCAAGCCGCGCTGCGGCCTCCACCCGCCCGTCAAAATCCTTCCGGAGTTTTTCAAGGTAGGGACCGTCTACCGCAATCCCGGTGTCCTCCATGCGCGCGAGAGTGCGCGCCACATCCATTTCCAGGTCGAGCAGGGCACCATCTTCCCCGCGCTGCGTCAATTCTCCGAGTAATTTCTCAGACAGTGGGCCAAGGAGCGCAGCGCGTGCCGCCAACGGGTCAGCCTGCCCGTCCAGTCCGGGCAGCACTCCCCCGTCCCCCAAATCAACACCGAGGTGGCGCAGCGCCAGGTCACCGAGGTCATAGCTGCGCTGATCGGGATAGAGAAGGTAAGCACACAGTACGGTATCCCGTACGACGCCGCGCAATTCGGCACCCTGCCCGCGTACCCGATGCCAGGCTTCTTTGGCGCCGTGCACCACTTTCGGGGCATCCGATTCCAGCCAGGCCCGCACCTGGGCGGTGTCCTCTTCGTTCATGGTGTGCGTATCGAGAAGCAGGGCCGCGTGGGCCGTGCCAATCGCCATTGCCTCCACGCGCCCCGCACCCGGGCTGGCCGGCCCGGCGATGTCGAGGCCAAAGAACGGGGCGTCGGCGTGCTGGTCAAGCCACGCGCGTACCCCGGAGGTGGTGATTTCCAGGCCGGCAAGAGTAAATCCGGCCGGCGCATCGGATTCAGATGCGCCGTCGCGCGACGGTAATTCGGTGAGGACACGCCCGCGCAAGGTATCAAAATCGAGGGTGTCGAAGAGTTCGTGCAATGCTTCCCGCTCCACTCCACGCGGGCGGAATTCCTCGAGGTTCTCCCCTATGGGAAGGTCACGCACGAGGGTGTTGAGGGAGCGATTCTGGCGGACTTGATCCAAGTGCTCGCGCAGGGAGGCCCCCACTTTTCCACCGATGTCGTCAGCGCGGGCGAGGATGGAGTCGAGGTCACCGTAGTTCGCGAGCCATTTCGCCGCGGTTTTCGGGCCGACCCCGGGCACGCCGGGAATATTATCGGCACCCTCCCCCACGAGTGCGGCCAGGTCAGCGTACCGTTCCGGGCGTACCCCGGTTTTCTTTTCGATACCTGCCGGGTCGAGGACCTGCATGGTCGAGCGCGGCATGGGATAGAGCACTGTGGTGTGCTCATCAACGAGCTGGTAGGAGTCTTTATCACCTGAGGCGATATACACATCCGCGCCGTGTTCCACCGCCCGGCGTGAGAGGGTGGCGATAATATCGTCGGCTTCGTAATCTTCGTAGGTGAGCCAGCTGATTCCGCAAACATCAAGGACGCTTTTAATAACATCAATTTGCCCGGCGAATTCCACCGGGGTGGGGGCCCGGCCCGCTTTGTAATCGGGATAGACGCGGGTGCGGAAAGTTCCTCCCGGCAGGTCAAAGGCCACGGCAATGTAATCGGGGTGGTAGTCGCCAATGATTTTCAGGAGGGTGGAAAGGAACCCGTAAACGGCGTTGGTGTACTGCCCGCGATCGGTGAGGAAGTTCTCCGCCCGCAGGGCGTAGAAGGCACGGAACGCCATAGAATGGCCATCAACAAGAAGGAATTTTTCGTCACTCACCCCTCTAGCCTACGCGAGATAGCAAACAGGCGCCCACCGGTTTTCCGGTGAGCGCCTGCTGGCTGAAAGCGTGTTCGGGTTCCTCAACGCGTATTCGCGGTTCGTACTGCGGGTTCCGCAGCGCGTGTGCGCCGCTTCCGCTACGAGTTCGGCGGGTGCACGCTGCGGGGGCGCAAGCTTAGTGCTTCCCGCCTACCTGTTCGATAACGGCATCGGCCACTTCGCGCATGGTCAGGCGCCGATCCATGGACGTCTTTTGAATCCAGCGGAAAGCTTCCGGTTCGGTCAGGCCCATCTGCGATTCCAGCAGCCCCTTGGCCCGATCCACCCGCTTACGGGTTTCAAATTGTTCGGCCATGGTGGACACTTCGTTTTCCAGAGCTTCGATTTCCTGGTTCCGCGAAACCGCGATTTCCACCGCCGGGATGAGATCAGCGGGCGTGAAGGGCTTGACCACATAGGCCATCGCCCCGGCATCGCGGGCACGTTCCACCAGGTCACGCTGGGAATAAGCGGTGAGCATCACAATAGCGACGCGGTGTTCTTCCAGGATGCGGTCCGCGGCGGTGATGCCGTCCATGCCGGGCATCTTCACGTCCATGACAATAAGATCCGGTTCGAGTTCGCCGGCCAGTTCGATAGCGGATTCGCCATCGCCAGCTTCCCCGACAACCTCATACCCGGCATCTTCCAGTGTTTCAACGATATCGAGGCGAATGAGAGTTTCGTCTTCAACGACAAGAACCCGAATGGCTTCTTTGTTCTCCGCGGATTGCCCCGCTGTGCCCTTGGCCATCATGACCCCTTCGACCGGCATGCCGGATAGATTGAACCAAATTTACTGCGTGCGATGTTGCACCTGCATCCACACCGAAGTGTTCTCTGACCCTTGAGAGATTGATGACCGGCAACGGGAATTCACGCGCCCCTTACCATGCTGTCAGACCACGCGGTGCAGAGCAAACACCAGGCCAGAGATTCCCAGCTAACTTCAAGGTTATTGCCTTCAAGCTTATCGCCGCGGTGCTCCCGGAGGGACTCGAACCCTCACGCCTTGCGGCGCTGCATTTTGAGTGCAGTGTGTCTACCAATTCCACCACAGGAGCTTGTGCATCTGCCGATACTACCAGCGGGAGAGCCCGGATCGCCCGGATCACCGCGGGTTATTGTGCAAACGCAGAGAATATTTCACCATACCCGCCACCAAATTTCAAATGGGGCGACGCGGAGGCGATTGGAACGGCGGTGGGTGCCCACCCGGATTATTCCGAGCGGGCACCCACCCGCCTATCCACTGTTCAATGATGTACCGCTGTGTCCGTGGACACGGCAGCACCTAGGAGAACACGAGCCTGCCGGATTTAGGCAACGCCCGTTTCTTCACCGATCTTGTGAACCCGCAGGGTGTTGGTGGAACCAGCCACGCCCGAGGGCATACCGGCCACGATCACCACGCGGTCACCAACCTGGGCGCGGCCCAGTTCGAGGAGGCGATCCTCCACCTGCTGCACCATTTCGTCAGTGGTGGCGGCGGAGTGATCCACCGTGTAGGTTTCGCTACCCCACAGAACGGCGAGCTGGTTGCGTACCTTCTCCGAAGGAGTGAAGTTGATGATCGGCAGGCGCGAGCGGTTGCGAGCCACGCGGCGGGCGGTGTGCCCGGTTTCCGTGAAGACCACAACTGCCTTGACACCCAGGGCCTCACCGATATCCAGAGCGGAGCGGGTAAGAACACCGTTGCGGGTGCGATGCAGGGAGGAGAGCTGCGGGATCTGCTCCAGGCCGTGTTCCTCCGTGTAGGAAACGATGGAGGCCATGGTCTTCACGCACTCAATCGGGTAGAGACCCACCGAGGTTTCCCCGGAAAGCATCACGGCATCCGCACCGTCCAGGATGGCGTTAGCGCAGTCAGAGGCCTCAGCGCGGGTGGGCCGCGGGTTCTGGATCATGGATTCGAGAACCTGGGTGGCCAGAATAACCGGCTTGGCACGCTTGCGGGCCAGGGAAATGGCTTCCTTCTGCACCAGCGGAACCTGCTCGAGGGGCAGTTCCACGCCGAGGTCGCCGCGGGCGACCATAATGCCGTCGAAGGCCTGGACGATGTCGTCCAGGTTGGCCACGGCCTGCGGCTTTTCGATCTTGGCAATAACGGGGAGGTGAATACCCTCTTCGTCCATAATGCGGTGGACGTCATCAATATCCTTGGCGTCACGCACAAAGGACAGCGCGATGAGATCCGCACCGTAGTTGAGGCCCCAGCGCAGGTCCTCTTCGTCCTTTTCGGACATGGCGGGAACGGACACCGCCACGCCGGGGAGGTTAATACCCTTGTTATTGGAAACGGGGCCGGGGACTTCTACGCGGGTGACCACGTCAGTGCCGTCCACAACTTCCACGACGCGCACGGAGACCTTACCGTCGTCAATCAACAGCACATCGCCGGGATTGCAATCGCCAGCCAGGCCCTTGAAGGTGGTGGAGCAGATTTCCTTCGTGCCGGGGATATCGCGGGTGGTAATGGTGAAGGTATCGCCCACGTTCAGCTGGACCGGGCCTTCGGCGAAACGGCCGAGGCGGATCTTGGGGCCCTGCAAATCAACGAGCACCGCGACCGGGGTACCCAGTTCCTTCGCGGCGGCACGCACATTATCAATGCGCTTTTCGTGTTCTTCATGCGAACCGTGGGAAGCGTTAATACGCGCCACGTTCATGCCGGCTTTAACAAGTTCAAGGATTTGATCGTAGGTATCCGTAGCCGGACCCAACGTACACACAATTCTAGCTCTACGCATGTTTCCTATCTTACCCGAGGGCCCTGTTTCCCCATCGGGACTCATGGCACTCGTCCTGGTAAATATGCACCGTTATAAGCCCCGCTCGCGGAGCTCATCTTTACGCTAGCGCACGGCTCGCCCAGCGGCTTCACCCGTTCACTGAGCGGTTACCCACCTCCGGTTCGGATTCGCTTGACGCGGCGGAATCGCCTGTGCTTGCGGCCCCGGAAGTTTCCGTTTTTTCGGGTACGACGGCGGCCTGGCCGGCTGCGGCGTCGTCGTTCTGTGACACATCAGTTCCTTCAGTTTCCGGTTCCGGGCGGGCCCGCAACCACACGTGATCGCGAGAAGAATCACGCAGGTAGGCGCGCCGCAAGATAACGAGAGCGATGATTCCGCCGAGCAACACGAGCAGCGACGTCCATACATTGAGACGCAAACCGGCCACGAGGTGCGCCGGGTCGATCCGCAAGTTTTCGATCCAGACTCTGCCGAGGGTGTACACGATCACATACGTGGCGAAAAGCTGCCCGGCGACCAGGTGGAAGCGTTTTTCGAGGAGAAGAAGTACGACGGCGCCACCCAGGCACCACAGCGATTCGTAGAGGAAGGTGGGGTGGAAGAGCTGCTCGGGTGGGAAGCCCGCGGGGCGGTACGCCGCATCAACCTGCAAGCCCCAGGGCAGTGAAGTGGGCCCGCCGAAGAGTTCTTGGTTGAAGTAGTTACCCAGGCGGCCGATGGCCTGGGCGATGAGGAGACCCGGGGCGAGGGCGTCGGCGAAGGGAAGCAGGCGCACCCCGTTGCGGCGGCACCCGATCCAGGCACCCACGCCACCCAGAGCCACCGCACCCCAGATTCCCAGGCCACCGCCGCGCAGGTCGAAGACGCGCCACGGGTCACGGCCCGGGCCGAAATAAAGCTGGTAGTCGGTGATGACGTGGTAGAGCCGCCCGCCGATAATCCCGAAAATCACCGCCCACAGCGCGATGGAGAGCGTGACATCGCGGGTGGCACCTTTGGCCACGTAGCGCCGTTCCGTGAGGGCGTAGGCAACGATAATGCCGATGACGATGGCGATCGCGTAGAACTTAATGGAGAGGGAAAATGCGGAGGTCTCAAAAAGCACCCATTCGGAATGCTCGGGAGCTGGAATAGCTGTTGGAATCATCGTGTCTCTTCCTGTCCGGGGGCGTGGGGCGGGTGCCCGAGCCCGGGTGCCTGAGCGGTACCTTCGATTGCGTTAGCTGAGAGTTCGGCCGTGCTAGTAGCCGTGTGCTGGGCCGTGCTAGCCGTGCCTTCAGCCACGTGTGCGGTCCGTTTTGCCATAAGTAGCGCGGCCGGGTGCCGGCCCGCGGTAGCCATGCTAGCCAGCAAACCGGCCGGGTCTGCTGTTTCAAGCAGGGCCCGCCCTACAATAACGCAGCCGGCGCCGTGGCGCGCCGCGGTGAAAACATCGCAGGGATTGCGCACCCCGCGCCGCACCACCCGCACGCAGGTGTAGGGCAGCGCCTCGAAAAGCTGCGGATAATCGGTGGCGGAGCGCGAATCTGCGATAACGACGCGCGCCGCGCAGGCCATTGCGCGCGCTACGTCACTTTCGGATTCCACTTCCAGGCAGGGTTCCATCCCGAGGGACCGCGCGCGTTCCACTAGGGCCTCAAGTTCCACATCTGTGAGAATTCGCGGGGTGAGCGAGACGGCATCCGCTCCCGCCGCGCGGGCCCGCAGGAGTTGCACCGCGGAAACGGTGACATCGCGGTAGAGCAGCGGCCCTACCCCGAGGGCGCGGGCCAGGCGCAACGCGGGCAAACCGAGCCCACCGGGAATCACCGGGGCGGTTACCGAGATGGCGGCTGCTCCCCCACTGCTCAACGCCTGCGCGAAGGCCTCCAGCTGCGCGGGAGCCGGTACGGGACTGCCGCCGAGGCTGCGGATTTCCCCGATCACCCCGATGGGGCGTTGCGGGCTGGGCGCGAGGGCGCGGTAGAACTCGCGCGGTGCCGGGGCCGCCTGGGCGGCATGCCGCAGCGCATCACGTTCCCGGTCCGGGACCTGCCTGGCGGCGGCCCGCACCCGCTGTGCTACCTCATCAATAAACCACGCCACTGTGCCTCCCGGTGTCGGTGAGCTTCGCTCCGCGTGCTGGTTATGACATAGAGTACCCGCACGGTGTGACAAAAAATGACGCAGGAACGGGTGGCACCCATGAAAGAGAGTAAAGAGGGCCTGGACCTCCTCGCGGGCCTGGTATTTCGCGGGAAAGGCCGGCGAGTTTACGGCATCGATGGGCGGAGCGGATCCGGGAAAACCCAGCTATCGTGGGCCCTTGCGGCGCGGTTGCGCGAGGGCGGGCTGGCGGTTGAGATTCTCGAGGTGGAGCGTTTCGTACCCGGCTGGGATGGCTTGGCCCGGGGCACGGAGCGGGTAGCCCACGATATTCTGGAACCGTTTCTGCGGGGCGAGGGAGCACGGGTGGCTCCGTGGAATTGGTATCTGAGCTGCTACGATGCACCGGTCGCGGTGCCGGGGGATGCGCGCTGCGAGGTGCTGCTGCTGGAGGGGTGCGGAGCGGCTTCCGCGGCCTGCGCGCCGCTGTGCACGGCCACGATCTGGATGGAATGTGAGGATTCTCTCCGGCGGGAGCGGGTGCGGGAGCGCGAGGGTGACCCGAGTGGCTGGTGGGATAGGTGGGCTTCCCAGGAGGCTGCGCTCGTGAGCGAAAGAGATGCCCCGGCCCTAGCAGACGCGGTAGCGCGCTGGGATGCGGGGCAGCTGCACGTGGAGATGCGCGGTTGCTAGGCCGCGGTCGCGGCACTCTTCCGGTGACGCGCTAGGAGCCGCGTGCAGCGACGCGAGCTTGAGCGCGTACGGCGAAACGAGCTTTAGGCCCCGCCGGCGCGAAGCTGGGTGAGCGCCCGGCCCGTCGCCAAAATATCAACGATGGCGACCAGGTCGCTATCCCCGCGGGCCTGACTTGCCGGAATCAGAATCATGACGCGTGAACCTACCCGCTGATCAACCAGGCCTTTGCGCATCCCGTCCATCAGATCGCCCATGGCGGCACGCACCGGCCCGGAGGTCCAGCTGGAATCGACCGTTTGGCCATTCGGATCCACGAGGAAGTAGTTGAGCACAAGCTCATCCGAGGCGGCTACCTGCTCCCCGCGCCCGAGCACGAGGGGAACCACCGCGAATTCCGGGATGGGCCCGCCGCCCCCGGTGAGCACGGGCGCTACGCCTTCTCCGCTGGCCAGGCCCGGCATTCCGGCCGGTGGCGTAGCGGGCGGCGGAGCTGCGTCCCCGCGCGCATTTGTGTAGAGAATATCGACGACGACGATTTCTACCGCTCCCGGGTCTCCGGCCACCAATTCTTCCCGCTGAATCAGCAGGCGGCTTCCTTCCCGCTGCCCGGCGAGGTAGGGAGCCAGCTCCCCTACCCCTGCCTTGCTCACGGTGGCCAGGGTTATCCCGCCGGTGGCGAAACCTTCCACGGGTGCCTCGGTACGCGAGTCGAAGGAAGTGATACGGGCGAGTACCGGGCTGCCTTCCGCCAGTTCCACCCCGTCTCCCGGGCTGAGGACCTCCTGGCGGACCCCGTCCACGTGGAGGTTCCCTTCCACGGAGATGGTCACGGGTGCCCCGAAAGCGCCTGTGACATCCACGCTTCCGGGGGTGCCGGGCTCGCGGTGGCCGCTACAGCCCGCTAACGCGGTAGCGGCCACCGCCAATCCAGCCAGCAGCGCTCGGTACTTCAGGTGGGGTGTCACGCGGTGATCTCCTCGATAAGCGCCTCGACCTCGGCGTTTTCAGTGGCGAGTGGGTCGTTGAGGACCACACTGGAATTGCCATTGGCCTCCATGAGGCGCAGGGTGGACCAGTCCACCGCCACATCGCGCCGGGCTTGCCGCGCCGCACTCAGGAAACGCCCGCGCAGCACGGCCCGGGTGCTGCGCGGCGGGTCCGTCATCGCCGCGGTAGCGCGTTCGGGGGTGATAACGCGGCGCAGGAGCCCGGATTCTTCCATCCGGTCGCGCAACCCACCTTCGGTGATATCGTGATACGCCAAATCGAGGCGTGCCACCCGGGCATCGCAGAGTTTCGCCCCGGTGCGTTCCCGGTAGCGAGTGAGGAGGGCGAGTTTAGCGGCCCAGTCGATTTCGGTGGCAATAGGGCTGGGATCGCGGTGTTCCACCGCTGTAATAGCGCGCTCCCACAGCTCGAGGAGGTAGCGCCGGGTGGGGTCAAGTTCCGCCAGGTAGCCTTTCCGATCCAGGTGGTTCATCGCGGCTTCATACATCCGCTGCTGCACCGAAATCGGGTCGGTGAGTCCGCCGCTGGCAAGTTCCAGATTGGCCCGCCCGGATAGGTCCGCGCCGGTGATCCGGATGGCGTGCATGGGATCGGCGAGTTCCAGATCGGGAAGAATCGCGCCTTCTTCCACGAGGGTGAGGAGGGCTTCGGTGGCCGCGACTTTGAGGCCGGTTGTCGCCTGGGAAATATTGGAATCCCCCACGATAACGTGCATGCGCCGGTAGAGTTCCGCATCGGCGTGGGGTTCATCGCGGGTATTGATCATGGGCCGCGACCGCGTGGACGCCGAGGAGATCGCCTCCCACATCTGGTGGGAGCGCTGAGAGAATTCGTAGCGGACCTGCCCGTCTTCCCCGCGGTGCAGGCTTCCGGCTCCCGCCACGATTTGCCTGGTCACAAAGAAGGGGATGAGCCGGGCGATGCGCTGGCGATAGTCCGGGCGCCGGTGCACCATGTAGTTTTCGTGACACCCGAAGGAATGCCCTTCGGAATCAACATTGTTTTTCAGGAGGTGGATGGCCCCGGGGACGCCGTCGTCGTTTAATTTCTCATTGGCGCGCTTGGCGAGCCGCGCGAAAATGAGTTCGCCGGCGCGGTCATGGGCGAGGAGATCGTCGATATTATCGCATTCGGCGGTGGCGTATTCCGGGTGGGCGCCCACATCCAGGTAGAGGCGTGAGCCGTTTTCGAGGAACGTGTTTGTGGACCGATGCGCGGCGAGCACCGGCGCGAAAAGCCGCTGGGCGGATTCTTCGGCATCCAGCGGTGGGCGTGTTCCGCGCCGGGCCGCGCAGGTGATTCCGTACTCGGTCTCGATGCCCATAACGCGACGGGGTATCACTGTCCGCCTTTCTGCACGAAGCCCTGCACGAAGGAGGACGCATTGCTTTCCAGCACGGCGTCGATATCGTCGAGCAGCGCGTCGATACCAAAATCTTGGTTTTGGGCCTGCGGGGCTTCCACTTCGGTGTTTTCTTCCTGGCGGCGCTGGGGCTGCAGGAATTCTTGACTGGACATTTCTTCCTTCCTCTTTTCTGGTACTGGTGCGGATAGGTGCAGGCTGCGGGTGCATGCCGGCTGCGTGACCCGCCCGAATGCGTTACCGGCCCGGGCCCGCCTAAGTAGTCACGTGACCGGGCCTAACGCAGGCCGTAGCCGGGCGGCAGGTGCCGGCCCCGGTCCGCCTACGATCCCGCCGCGGTGAGCGCGGCAATGACCTCGTCAATCGTGTGGGCGCCGGCCAGGGTTGCCCCCAGGGCCGCTTCGTTCGCACCGTTAGGATCGGGCAGGCTGAGGCGGTGGAGCTGGCCGGCGCTATTACGCAGCACCGCACTCGACCAACTTGCCGCGGCCACGTGTTCGGAGAAGCGGGAGATGAGCTGGCCGCGCAGATACGCGCGCGTCGAACCCGGTGCCTGCAGCGCCGCCGTGGCGATCTCCGCTTCGGAGAAGAGTTCCTCCACCCGCCCGGCTCCCCGCAGTTTCGCCACGATGGAGCGCTCGGGGCGCAGATCATGCCATTGGACGTCGAGGGCGCGCAGCTTATCCGAATCCCAGCTGCCCCCGCCGCGTTCGCGTAATTCATTGAGGATCTGGTATTTCGCCACCCATTCCACCTGGGATGCGGCAGAGAAAATATCACGCGAAAGCAGGTCCAGCACGCTTTGCCACCGCTCGAGAATTTCGGCAGTATCGCCGTCCACCTCACCGCGTTCGTCCAGCGCATCACGGACCGCGTCCAGGTAGATCTGCTGAATCTCCAGGGCGGTACGCGGTTCTCCTTCATGCACCTCAAGTTTGGTGCTGAGGCTCGGGTCCTGGGAGACCGTCCAGGTGAGGGGCACCGGACTATCCATAATCACGGATTCCAGCCCGAGGGGCACCGCGTCCTGTTCGAGCATCCACAGCACCAGCGAGGTGGTTCCCACTTTGAGCAGGATAGAGACATCGAATTGGTTGGCGTCTCCCCCGATGACGTGCAGGCGCCGGAAGCGCTCCGCGGCCGCATGCGGTTCATCGCGAGTATTGATAATGGGCCGATTGAAGGTAGTTTCCAGCCCGACGTCATTTTCCACGTAGTCGGCGCGCTGCGAAATCTGGAAACCGGGTTGTTCCGAACGCGGGCCGAGCCCCACGCGCCCGGTACCGCATAGGATCGGCCGGGTCACGAAGAAAGGCGTGAGGTAGCGGATGATTTCCGTGAAGGGCAGCGCCCGATCAACCAGGTAGTTTTCGTGCGAGCCGTAGGCCGCGCCTTTCCCGTCCACATTGTTTTTGTAGATCGCGAATTCGCGCCCGCCTTCGCGCAGCAGTTCTATTCCGCGCCGCGCGATGAGTTCACCGGCACGGTCCCAGAGCACGGCTTCCCGCGGGGTCGCGGTTTCCGGCGAGGAATATTCCGGATGGGCATGATCAACGTAGAGGCGCCCGCCGTTGGTGAGAACCGCGTTCGCGGCGCGCGGGCGGCGCAGCTCTGCGTCGTCGTCCGTTATAGGTGCGACGACGACGCCAGCTGGCGGGGCGGGATTCTCCGGATCATCGGTGAGTTGAGAAGGGTCCGCCTCCTCCCGGCTCATCCGGAAACCGCGGGCGTCATTGAGAGGATCCTCCCCGGTGTAATCCCAGGCCACCGGGCCGTGCGTGCCGGCCCCTGCCCCGGCGTGCCCGTAGCTTTCTACGAAATCGGCCGAAAGTACCACGGGATTGGCCCGCAGGTCGGCGGGTTCCATAATCCCGAATTCTGTTTCCAGGCCGATGACTCGACGTGCTGTCACCGTGGTTCCTCCCCCGTGTGCTGATGTGCGGATGCTGCGTTCGTAATCGCGTGAGGTGCGGGATCGGCCTGACCTGCCGCTTCAGCCCGGCACGTCGAATCGCTCTGGCGCGGACGCACCGCCACGATCCGCTCCCCGCGGTTTTTACCATTGACTTTGGCCCATTCATCCGGATTGGAAATCTGGTCCAAGTCCGAGCTATCGCGGGCTTCGGCATGCACGGCAGCGATAGCATGCTCCGCGGTAATCCCACGCACCCCGGTGGTCAAATACGTTTTGATAGCTGCTTTTTTCGCGCGATCAACGATGCCGGCCAGGAGAGCCCCGGAAACGAAATCGGCAAGATAAAGAGTTTCTTTCCGCCCCGAAGCATAGGTGACATCAACGAAGCGGTTCTCCGGGGATGCCTCGAAAACCTTATCCGCGATGAGGCGGGCCAGGTGGGCCGCGGCCCCCGCCCCGCCGCCGTAGGCTGCAATATCAGCTGGCGCGTAGGGCAGCTCGGGGGTGAGGTACTTGGAGAGAATATCCACGCTCCCCGCATAATCGGGGCGTTCGACCCGGATTTTCACGTCAAGCCGGCCGGGCCGCAAAATGGCCGGGTCGATCATATCTTCCCGGTTGGAAGCACCAATAACGATGACATTGGAGAGTTGCTCCACCCCGTCAATTTCAGCGAGGAGCTGGGGCACCACGGTTGTTTCCACATCGGAAGAAACCCCGGAACCGCGGGTGCGGAAAAGGGCTTCCATTTCGTCGAAGAAAATGACAACGGGGATACCCGAGGAGGCCCGGTCCCGGGCCCGGGAAAAGATTTCGCGGATCTGGCGTTCGGTTTCCCCCACGTATTTATCGAGGAGCTGCGGGCCCTTGATATTGAGGAAGTAGGAGGAAGCTTTGGCTACCCCTTGGGCACGCGCGGCATTCTCCGCGAGGGAGGTGGCCACCGCTTTCGCGATCATGGTTTTCCCGGTTCCCGGAGGGCCGTACAGCAAAATTCCCTTGGGCGGGCGCAGGCCGTGCTCTCGATAGAGGTCGGGTTGCTGGAAGGGTAATTCGATACTGTCGCGGATTTCCTCAATCTGAGCATCCAAGCCGCCAATATCCGCATAGGAAACATCCGGGACTTCTTCGAGCAGCAGGTGCTCGACATCCGGGCGCTCTACCTTTTCTACCAGGAACCCGGTTTTCAGGTCCGCCATGCAGGTATCCCCGACCCGCAGTTTCCCGGCCGAGAGTTTCCCGCCGATGCGCAGCACTTTTGTTTCGTCCGCGTGCACCCGCACGAGCACCCGCTGGGGATCCAGCACGAGTTCGACAGCAACGAGCTGCCCGGTATTTTCGTAGCCTCCAATGCCGACGACCACGAGTTCTTCATTGAGGCGTACTTCTTGGCCGGGGCGCAATTGTTCCAAAGCAACATACGGAGAAACAGCTACGTTCATTTTTCGGCCGCCCACGAGGGCGTCAATGGAATGATCGGAGGAATGCCCGCGAATAAAGGTGGCGAAAGTAGCCGGAGGCCGGGAGAGGGAATCAAGTTTCTCCCCCAATTCCTGGATGCGTTTCCGGGCGGCGACCAGCGAGGTGGAGAGCCTTTCATTTTTCTCACGCAAGGACGCGATTTCGGCAAGAGCCGCGCTCGACTCCGATGTGCTCATGGCTTCCTTTCTGATCGTCCCCTTATTCTAGGACAGGCCTACCTTACCGCCCACCCCGGGATATAGCATCCCCGGTGCCCTCACGGTTAGGTCACTAGTCCTCAAAGTGCTGTGCCGGCTCCGCTGCCCGCCACTTTTCCGCGTACCCCGCTTCCGCGCCTTGCCGCTGTTTTTCGGCGTACCGAGGCTCTTCGCCCTGCCGCCGCTTTTCGGCTTCACGTTCGGCGATTTCCGCCGCGATTTTCTCAGCTATCTGGCGGGAATGTTCTCCCGGGGTGGATACCCCGCTTTCTTCCACATCGGCCCGGTGCGCTAGATCACGGCGGACTTTACGAAGTTTCTTTTCCGCAATCGGGCGTTCCTGGAGCGGTTCAGCTTCCGGGTTTTCCCAGGGCATGGGTTCGGCGTAGGCGCCCTTGGCCGGGCGGGATGCCGGAGTGAGCTGGGTGGGCCCGGCTAGGCGGCGCGCCATAATAAGGAAGCCGGTATGCGCGACCATCCGGTGATCGGGGCGCACCGCGAGCCCCTCTAAATGCCAGTTGCGCACCAGTGTTTCACTGGCTTCAGGGCCGGTGAAAAGTCCCGTTGCTTTGAGATCTTCGGCGCAGCGGGAGAGCTGCGTCGTCGTTGCAACGTAAGCGAGGAAAACCCCACCGGGGACCAAAGCCTGCGCGGCCGCCGGAATGATTTCCCAGGGAGCGAGCATATCGAGGATAACGCGATCAAAACCGGCCGGGTGAGCGGCCAAAATATCAGCCGCTTCCCCGCATTCCACCTGCCAGTTTTCCGGGTGGCTCCCCCACCAGGACACCAGGTTGGCCTGCGCGATCTCCGCGAATTCCGGGCGGCGTTCCGCGCTGAGAAGAAAACCTTGAGGGCCTACCGCTTGGAGCAGGGAAATGGAGAGAGCCCCGGAGCCGACCCCGGCCTCAAAAACCCGTGCCCCCGGATAAATATCCGCAGTGTGGGTGATTTGCGCCGCATCTTTCGGGTAGACAATGGTGGCGCCACGCGGCATGGAAAGCACGTAATCGCTCAGGAGCGGGCGCAGCGCGAGGAATTCACGGCCTTCTTCGGTGGTGATGAGGCTGCCTTCCTCTTTCCCGATGAGCTCGCTGTGGCGGAAAGAGCCGCGCGTGGACTGGAAATAGCCATCAACCGTGAGATTGATGGTGTAATGCCGCCCTTTGGGATCGGTGAGTTGCACGCGTTCACCGGGGCGGAAGGGGCCTCGTCGTAGTGTCATTCCTCCAGTGTAGTTTGTCCTTCCGGCAGATTTTTCTGTCGTAGCGAGTTGTTAAAGTGGAAGCATGACTCGTCACGCCGCACTATCACCATCACGTGCCAAAGATTTCAAGCAGTGCCCGCTGCTCTTCCGTTTCCGAAGTGTGGATCGCCTCCCGGAAGCGCCCTCCCTCGCCGCGCTGCGCGGCACCCTGGTGCATTCGGTTCTGGAGTACCTGTACGCCGCACCGCAGCAAGCCCGCACCGAAGAATACGCTCAGTCTCTCCTGCTGCCGCGTTGGGAGGCGCACCTGGAAAAGTCCCCGCAGGATGCGGATCTTTTTGAGTCGGCGGATGCGCTTTCGGAATGGCTGGAACAGGCTCGCGCGCTTATTAGCAATTATTTCCATATGGAGAATCCGCGGTTTTTGGCGCCGCGGGATCGGGAAAAATTCATCAATGCCCGCCTGCCCTCCGGTTTGGCCCTGCGCGGAATCGTGGATCGTATCGATGCGGCTCCCGATGGGGCCTTGCGGGTGGTGGATTATAAAACCGGGAAGTCTCCGCATCCGCGCTACCAGAACGAAGCTCTCTACCAGATGCGTTTTTATGCGCTGCTTTTGGAATTGACGGAAGGGCAGCGCCCGGCCCGCACTCAGCTTGTTTACCTCAAGGATGGGCGCACTCTCACCTATGATCCCCTCCCGGAAGATACCCGGCGTATCGCCATGGATCTGGAGGAAACCTGGCGGGATATTGCCGCGCGCCTGGATTCCGGGGAATTCGAACCGCGCACCTCCCGCCTGTGCGATTGGTGCTATTTCCAGCAGATCTGCCCGGCCTACGGCGGAACTCCCCCGCCGCTCAGCACGGAGGGGGTGGAGCAGATGCGCACGGCACATAGTTAGCGCATGCGCCCAGGGTGCATTGGCACAGCGAACGCCACATTGGATGCCGCTCGCGCTTGCCTGACGCACCTACCTCAGGCTCTGGCCCCCGATTAGTCGGAAAGTAACTGGATACCCAGGAGTGCATCCACCGCGCGCACCACTTGCGCCGCATCGGGTGCTCCGGATGCCGCCCACTCATCCAGGATGTGCAGGGCTTGCGGGGTGTCCAGGTCATCCGAAATAGCCTCGATGAGCGCCCGGCAGGTGGGAACCAGCTCAGACTCCGCGGCCGTATTATCGCCCGGCCCAGCGGCTGCGGACTTTCCGAGCGCGCTGCGGGCTGCCTGCTGCCAGGCTTCCAAGCGAGCTTCGGCCCGCTCAAGCGCACTCGCCTGGTATTCCCAATCGGAACGGTAATGATTGGCCAGGAGCACCAGGCGAATCGCGCTCGGATGCGCACCAGCAGCGGTCAGCTCCGAAACCCGGACCAGATTGCCCAGCGACTTGGACATTTTTTCACCCTGGTAGGCCACCATTCCCACGTGGAAGTGAATATCCACCCGGCCGCGGTCACCCGTCATCTCCCGCAAATGGCTTTCGCTCATCTCGTGGTGCGGGAAGAGCAGATCACGCCCACCAGCCTGCACGGTGATATGTTCACCCAGGTAGGTACGGGCTATCAGCGCGCATTCCACATGCCAGCCCGGCCGCCAGAACCCGGGCTTCTCCCCCGCCGGCCGGAAATCATTGCCACGCACGCCTTTCCACACCAGCGGGTCAAGGGTGCGGCGCTTACCTGGACGGGTGGAATCCCCACCGTGTTCATCGAACATCCGCTCCAGATCCAAGTACTCGAAAACAGGCGCGGCGGCGAAACTCGGATCGCGGGTGAGATCAACATAGATATCTTCCGAGCCGTCCCCATTGGGCAAACGGTACGCCAGTCCACGCGCCTCAAAATCGCGGACCACCGCCTCCGCCTCATCCAAAATCTCGGAGACCGCAATCCAGTTCCTGGGCGGAACAACCCGCAAAGCATCCATATCGGAACGGAAAAGCGCTACTTGAGAATCAGCTAGTTCGCGCCAATCCACCCGGGTTTGCTCCGCGCGTTCAAAAAGCGGGTCGTCAATATCCGTGATGTTTTGGGCGTAGTGAACCGGAAAGCCCGCGGCCAGCCAGTACCGCACCAGGGTATCGGCACTCACGTAAGTAAAAGCATGCCCCAGGTGAGTGGCATCGTAGGGTGTGATACCGCAGGTGTAGAGGGTAGGTTGCCGCGTTTCCACCCGGCAAATCTCCTCATTATCGGAATCGTACAGGTTGAGGTCCGGGGTGAACCCCAGCTGTGGTACCTCTGGGCGTGTCCAAGTCTCCATCTGGTTATCCGTTAGTCTCCTACTTCGCGGGTCCTCCACGTGAGGAACCCACGCACAGTCTACCCAGTACGCCGCTCGCCCTCAGGGAACAGCAGCAGCGGGGCGAGCCGTTGCGGCGTCGTCGTTAAAAAACAGAGAGCACGCCGGTGCCGAGCAACACCACCACAAGCGCGGCCAGCACCAAGCGATAGATCACGAAAGGCAGGTACGAACGCGTGGACACCAAACGCAAGAACCACACGATCACCGCGTACCCCAAAACGAAAGAAATCGCCGTGGCAAGAATCGTGGGCCCGGCCGGAATCGAGGCGTCACCGGCGTATTTGATCAGCTGGTAGAAGCCCGAGAGCAGCACCGCCGGCACCGCCATGAGGAAGGATACCCGCGCCGCCGCCTCGCGGGTATAGCCGAGGAGCAGGCCGGTGGTAATCGTGCCGCCTGAACGCGATACCCCCGGAATCAGCGCGAGAGCCTGCCCGAAACCGAGGAGCAAACCGTCGCGATAGCTCATATCGCGCAGGTCTTTGCGCTGGCTCGCCCAGCGGTCGGCCAACCCGAGGAAAATCGCGAATAGCGCGAGCACGGCCGCGGTGATATAGAGATTACGTAGCGACGTTTCGATGGTGTCCGCGAAAAGCAGGCCGAGGAGGCCGATAGGAAGCGTGCCGATAATAACGACCCAGCCCATGCGCACATCCGCGTCCGTGCGCGCCACCCGCCCGGTCCACGAGTACAACCACTTCCGGATAATGCGCACGATGTCTTTCCAGAAGTAGCACAGCACCGCGGCTTCGGTGCCCAGCTGAATAATCGCGGTGAAAGCCGCACCAGGATCGCCCCACCCGAAAAGATCACCGACAATGCGGATATGCGCCGAAGAAGAAATCGGCAAAAATTCCGTTAGCGCTTGCACGAGCCCAAGAATGGCTGCTTCTAGATAACCCACGGGGACTAAGCATAGCGGGCGGGGCGCGGCGGCGCGGTGAGGCGTCCGGGCGGAACTGGCAGCGCGCCCCGGCGAAGTGCGGCGGCACTAGTGCGGCCCTGGCCCGGTTCTGGTCCGGTTCTGATTCGGCTCTGATTCGGTTCTGGTCCAGCTCTGGTCCGGCGCGGTGGTTTAGAGTGGAGTCATGGATTATCGTGCGGTTGGTGCCAGCGGGCTTCTTGTATCCGCGCTCGGCTTGGGAACGCTCACGTGGGGTCGCGATACCGATGAGGAGGAGGCCCGCGGGCAATTGCGCGCCTTTCTTGACGCCGGCGGCACCCTCGTGGACACCTCACCGGCTTTCGGTGACGGTGCGGCAGAAGCACTGCTCGGCTCCTTGCTCAGCTCTTTTTTCGGCGACGACGCCGCTCGCTCGCAGCTCACCATCTGCACCCGCGTAGGTTTCCTCGATAATCCGAGCGGTCCCAGCTATAGCGTGGCGCGGGCCGGGATTGCACGTTCCCTTGACGCATCCCTCGCCCGCCTCGGCATCGCCACCGTGGATATTGCAGTGGCCGGTGGCCCCGATGGCATCACCCCGGATGAGGAAACTGCGCTCGCCCTGGCCGGGCTGGTGATGCGGGGTAAGGCACGCTATATCGGGGTATCGGGATATGCGCCCTGGCGGGTTGCGGCTATGCAAACCCTGCTGCGCGAACGCCACCTACCTGCTCTCACCGTGGTGGAAGAAGAGTATTCCCTGGTGGAGCGGAGTGTTGAAACAGCCATGCTGCCGATGTGCGAGGCCATGGGGATCGGGCTGCTTGCCACCTCGGCCCTCGGGCGGGGTGTGCTTACCGGGAAATATCGGCATGCCATCCCGGCAACTTCGCGAGCGGCCTCCGATCATTTGGCCGCCTTTGTGGCGCCCTATTTGGATGAGGGACCGCACCGGATTGTGGAGGCGGTGGCGAAAGCCGCCGAGGGCCTAAATTGGAACCCCGCCGAGGTTGCCCTGGGCTGGCTCCTGGCCACCCCGGTGAGCGCCGCCCTGGTAGGCGCGCGCACCGCCAGCCAGTTAACCAGCCTGCTCGGGGGAAACCTCGCGGGTGGCGAAGAGCTGCCTGATCTGGTGATCGAGGCGCTTAACGATATTTCTTAGCCCGTCTTAGGCGCGAGAAGCGGCGGCGTCGGCCTCATCCGCGTCGTCGCCTTCGTCGTCTTCGTCATCGAGGCCGGGGTAATCGTCCTCATCATCCTCATCGTCATCGTAATCGTCGTCTGAATCGTCATCATCGTCGTCCAGATCGTCATAATCATCGGTGTCGTAGAGGTAGTCCTCAGAATCGTCATCATCGTCGTAGAAATCGTCACTATCGCTATCGAAAACATCCAGCGGTGTTTCGACATCGAAATTCGTGAAGATGACGTCATCGTAAATGGTGTAGGCATCCGCCAGCTTATCGGCGGCTTCCAGCACCGCCGGAGCTTCCGGGTCATCAGCGGTAGTAGCCGCCTGGTGGAAATCCTCGAAAGCACCGATGAGACGGTCAAGCGCAGCGCGCGGATTCGTAGCCATGGCCCTAGAATACCCCGAAAGGCAGGTGATTCGCTAACCTTAGCGGCGCTGGAATTCCCGCGATTGGGCTGGATGCCGGGCTAATAGACAAATGGTGGGTCTTATACCGGGAGTTTGCCCTGTCATACCAACGAAAAGTCGGCCTTATTGAGGTCGGGCACCTCAATAAGCTTGCTTCCTTGACATCCGTTGCGTGACATGCCTTGACGGAAAACTCGTTCCGTCCGGGCTGCCATGCGCCACAGCCACGGGGTGGGCAGAGGCGTCAGAGCCGCTTTCTGGGCCGTGTAGGCGCCATAGTGCGCGTTAGAGACACGAAATCGGGGACAAACGGTGCTCTCCCTCGCACTTCGTTTGTGTACCCGATTCGTACGGATCTGATCCGGATCCAAGCCAACGACACGCCGTCATTAGACCCACTTTTTGTCTATTAACCCTGGATGCCGGCCATGCATGCACCCGGACATGCGAAAAGCCCCGAAACATAGATTTCCGGGGCTTTCTCACCGTGCGCGGAGGGGGACTTGAACCCCCACCCTCTATACGAGGACTAGCACCTCAAGCTAGCGCGTCTGCCTATTCCGCCACCCGCGCGGTGATTGTTCTTCAGCACGCCGTGCTGAGCAACAGAGAAGAATCTACCAGGCCAGTGCCCGCTTTTTCAAATTATGCGGCCGGGAACAGGTGTGATTCCACTTACGCACGGCTGGCGCGGGTTCTGGCGCGGGCCGTGCGGGTACCTATAGCGCAGGCCACGCCGGTACCTATAGCGCGGGCCGTGCAGGCACCTTGATTGCGGGCCGTGCTGGTACTTGTTCGGCCCGGCCCGCTACCGTTAAGCCTATGAGTACTCTCTTACCTGATTTTTCGCATGTGACCCCGGCATCCCAACTTGCCACGGTCCTTGATTTGATGGAGCACCAGCGCGGCGTCGTCGCCTCTCTTCTCGAGGTTACCGAGGCGCCCACCGTTGAGAATTTCTTGCGCCCCTTTGAACTCTCCGGCGCAGAGCTTGAGGTAGAAGCCTCGATTTTCTACACCTATTGTTCCTCGATTGGCGGGGCGGAGTGGGATCGGGTTGAGGCCGAGCTCAGCCCGAAGATGACCGCGCACGAGGACGCGCTGTACATGGATCCGCGGTTGTACCGGCGTTTTGAGCAGCTGTGCCAGGCGGATCTGGATCCGGAAACCGCGTATACCGCCCGCGAGCACCTCAAGCGCTGCCAACAATCCGGTGCCGGGCTCGACGAAGCCGCGCGCGGCGAACTGGCCGCTATCAATAACCGCATGGCTGAGCTTTCAACCGAGATCGGCCAGCGTATCGTGCAGGCCGGTCTGGATGACGCGGTGGAGTTCACCGAGGCGGAACTGAGCGGGCTGTCCGCTTCGCAGCGCGAAGGCCTGGCCGGGGAGGCCGCCGCCGCGGATAGCTCGGCCGCTTATCTCGCCACGCTGCGCCTGCCCACCCAGCAGCCGTTGCTGGATAATTTGGACGACGCCGCAGCCCGCGCCCGCCTCCTGGATGCGTCCCTGCGGCGTTGCGATGGTCATGACGCGGCCACCGATACCCGCGAGTCCATTCTGGAACTGGTGCGGTTGCGGGCCCGGGCCGCCAAGCTGCTTGGCTACCCGAACCATGCCGCCTACGTGGCCGCGAATTCTTCAGCCGGGACGCTGGAAAATATCGATGCGCTCCTCTCCCCCATGATGGCGCCCATTGCCCGCAATGTTGCTGCCGAAGCTGAGGAGCTGGCCGCCTTCGTCAAGGAACGCTGGGGGAAGGAGAGCTTCACCGCCAGCGATTGGGTGCGGGCCCAGAATCAGGCGCGCGCTGAAAAGTTCAGCATTGATGACGAGGCCCTCACCCCGTATCTCGAACTCGATAACGTGCTGGAGAAAGGTGTTTTCTACGCGGCCAATAGGCTCTACGGCCTGACTTTCACCCGCACTGAAGAACACGGGTACACCGATGACGTGATCGTGTGGAAGGTTGCCGAAGAGGACGGCACTTTCCTCGGCTACTTCCTGGGTGATTACTACGCGCGGCCCGGTAAGCGCGGGGGCGCGTGGATGCACGCTATCGTGCAGAAGTCCGCGGAGGGCTCCCCCGCTTCGGTCATCTGCAATAACCTCAATATCACCAAGCCGGCTCCCGGCGAGCCCACCTTGCTGAGCTGGGACGAAGTGGAAACTGCTTTCCATGAATTCGGGCACGCGCTGCACGGTTTCCTCTCCGATGTGCGCTGGCCCTCGGTGGCCGGAACGAATGTTCCGCGTGATTTTGTGGAATACCCCTCCCAGGTCAATGAGATTTGGGCCCGGCACCCGCAGGTGCTCTCGCGGTACGCGCGCCACTACCAGACCGGTGAGGTGCTGCCCGCAGCCCAAACCGAGGCGCTTGTTGCGTCGCGCGGCTACGGGGCCGGCTTCCGCATGTGCGAAATCGAGCAGGCGGTGCTTTTGGATCAGGCCTGGCATCGCCTCGGTGAAGCCGACGTGCCGGCAAGTCCCGCGGACTTCGAAGCTTTCGAGGAGAAGGCTTTGCGGGCCACGGGTGTGCAGCATGACCTGGTGCCCCCGCGGTACCGTAGCGCCTACTTCAACCACGTTTTCTCCGGTGGGTATTCTGCCGGGTACTACTCCTACACCTGGTGCGAGGCTCTGGATGCGGATACGGTGGCGTGGTTCCAGAACGACGCCGCACGCGAGGGCGATCTTGGCTTGAATCGCCAGGCTGGCGAGAAGTTGCGCCGCGAGGTGCTCGCGCGGGGTAATTCGCGTGATCCGAAGGAGTCCTTCGCGGCGTTGCTCGGGCGGGATGTGGATGCCACCGCGCTGCTCAAGCGGCACGGACTGCTGGAGAGCTAAGTACTGCGCGAGCCCTGAGCTTGGCGGCCTTTGCAGCACCACGGTGATGCCCTAGGGGCCGCATCGGAGGGCGCCTGAAAAGGCGCCCTGGAGCTGGCGCGAGGCCCGAACTGTGTGGTGGTTCGGGCCTCGCGTTTTTGTAGGCTTGCTGGCCTGCGTACACTAAAGCCATGCAGGAGTTCACACTAACCACGCCGTCGTACTTTCTTAGCGCTCCGCGCCCCGCGGATGAAACCGCGCTGGCCACCATCTGCGCGGACCCGGATATTCAACGTTGGACCACGATCCCGGCCGGCTATTCACGCTCGGATGCCCAAGCGTTCATCACTGAGTTCGCGCCGCAGAAGTGGGCAGAAGGTTCGCCGGTGTGGTTGATCCGCCGCGGGCCGGAATCCGCCCCGCTGGGCTGCGTGCAGGTGGATGTGACGGGAAACGGGCGCGTCGGCCGGCTCGGTTTTTGGGCCGCCAAAGAGGCTCGCAATACCGGGATGGTGACGGAGGCGGTGCGCACCGTCCTGGAATATTTCTTCGATAAGACCAATCTGGCGGCAATGCACTGGGATTGCGAAGTGCAGGGTTCGGATATCAATTGGGCTTCGGCGAAGGTCGCCTGGAAGCTCGGTTTTTCTTTCATCGGTATCCGCCCGGCTGTCACGGTGAATAAGGGCGAGGTTTACGGCTTGTTCCAGGCCACTCTCCAGCGCGGGGATGCCATGGAGCCCGCGCACGCCTGGTTTGGCCCCGGTGAGAAGCATCCGGCTTTTCCCGATCCGCGCCGCCCAGAGGATTTGGTGCGCCAATTCCACGAAACGTACGCGCTTCCTATTGTCACCGACGGGCCGAAAGCGGATCGGCCGCGCCTGCCGATGCGTATGTCCCTTATCGCGGAGGAATTTACCGAATTGGTGACGGCCGCCTACGGGAAGGCGGCCGGTGAACAGGTGAGCGCGGCTTTCGCACGGGCTGTTGATCTTGATGACGAAACCCGAGATATCGTTGAGATTTCTGATGCGCTCGCGGATTTGGTGTACGTGATTTACGGGATGGCCTTGGAACTGGGAATTCCCATGGCCGATGTGCTCGCCGAGGTGCAGGCCTCGAATTTATCGAAGCTCGGGGCGGACGGGCGGCCGATTTACCGGGAGGACGGCAAGGTTCTCAAGGGCCCGAATTTCTTCAATCCGGATATCCCGCGAGCTTTGGGGCTCTCCCCGCGCGATTAGCTCGCACTCCCGTCGTCGTCAATAATGGCGTCTTCAATGTAATCGCTGAGGCTGGCGGAGAGAATCTGTTGGGATAGCACGTCGATCCGTTTGGAGAGCCTGCGCCGTTCCGTAAGCCGCTGCGCGCGGGCCATGGCATCGAGGACGGGGATGGCCCGTTCGATGGAGTCGAGTTCGGCGCGCCACGCCGCGGCTTTTTCGGCAATATCAGCGGTGTTGGCCGAGGCGTAGAGATAGGTAACGTGTTCTTTGAGGATCTCGATACGGCCGCTGAGGCTGTGCGCGTCCCGCTCATTCGGCTTTTTTCCGGCAAGTTGATGCATGCGGTCCTGGAGTTTGGAAGCGATCTGCGGGTTCTCGCGGATGAGGGCGCGCAGTTGCGGTCCGTAACGCGTGATCACGAAAACGATGGCGGGGCCGATCCGACGCGCAAGCCGCAACAGTGCCCGATATTTACCCATAACCTTGTGCCTCCAGATTCTGTGCGGATGATGCTCCAGGTCGAGAGCAACTTCCGTTATCGTATCGATTGTTCGCGGCCGGTTGCGTTCTTTTCGCTAAGAGGTTTTAAGCGACGACGCCGCTGCTTCCGAGCCACCAGCTTTATCGCGCGGCTATCGGAAATCCCGGGAGGGAAGGTTGATCCCGAGCGGGATAGCTTCGATTCCATCGGCGTGGAAAACAGCGGCTCCGCCATCGCGTTCGACCATCCCGCGGATCACCAGGGCGTTCGAGGTGCGCGCAATCTCCCGATAGCGTTCCCATAGCTGCGGGGTGATAAGGACGTTGAGCATCCCGGTTTCATCTTCAAGGTTGAGGAAGGTGATTCCTTTCGCGGTATGGGGCCGCTGGCGGTGGGTAACCAGTCCGGCCACTTTGCACCTGCTTTTTTCAGGATGGGTGGATGCCGCGGTAACCGTGAGAATTCCGCGCGCGGTGAGTGCTGGGCGAATGAATTGCGTCGGGTAGGAATCGGGAGAAATTCCGGTGGCGCGCAGGTCCGCATGGGCCTGTTCCACGGCGGTGAGTTCCGGGAGCTCGGGCACCGCACCGAAAGGTTCGGTTCCGGGGATCGCAGGTTGATATGTGGTTCCGTGTACTACCTCAGCATTGCTCACTGCTTGGGCAATCCAGACGCCTTCCCGCCGGCTCACCCCCAAACTGTCTGTAGCTCCGGCGCGGGAAAGAATCTCGATATCTGCTGTTTTTAGCCGGGCACGCTGCGCTAGGTCAGCGAGGTCGCGGAAGGGCGCGCGGGCGCGGGCCGTGAGGATTCGCTGTATGGCCGCATTCCCGAGGCCTTTGATACTGCTGAGCCCGAGCTGGAGGTAGCGGTGGCTATCCACGTGGATACGCGGGTGTTCCCGTTTCGGACGATCTTGCGTATCGGGTAGTTCTTCCACTCTGGCATGTTCGTGCGAACGCGTGACATCTGCCCGCCGCACCACGAGGTGATGCCGCCTCGCATCGGCAACGAGGGATTGCGGGGAGTAAAAGCCCATCGGTTGCGCATTGAGCAAACCCATATAGAACTCTTCCGGGTGGTGAACTTTCAGCCAAGCGGAAGCATAAACGAGGTAGGCGAAGGAAAAGGCGTGGGATTCGGGGAAACCGAATTCGGCGAAGGCCGCGAGTTTCTCATAGATCTCTGCGCGCACCTCCGGATCAGTTATCCCCTGTTTTTCCATGCCTTCCATGAGTTGACCGCGCAGGCGTTCCATGCGGGCAGCGGAGCGTTTCGAGCCCATGGCCTTGCGGAGCTGGTCGGCTTGTGCGGGTGTGAAGCCCGCGGCGTCAATGGCAATATGCATAAGTTGTTCTTGGAAAAGCGGCACCCCCAGGGTTTTTTCCAGCGCATTTTTCAGGAGCGGGTGCGGATAGGTCACTTTTTCTTTCCCCTGTTTGCGCCGCAGATAGGGATTGACGGATCCACCTTGAATGGGGCCGGGGCGAATAAGAGCCACCTCGATAACCAAATCGTAGAAGCATTCGGGTTTCAGGCGCGGCAGGGTGGCGATTTGCGCGCGGGATTCCACCTGGAACACTCCGACGGTATCGGCTGCTTGGAGGAGTGCGTAAACCTCTGGATCTTCCGAGGGTACATTATGCAAACCGAGGGGCTGGCCGTTGGGTGCGAGAATTCCGCGGCGAGTGAGTTCAGTGAAGCTGATACGCAAGGCGGTGAGCATTCCGAGCCCGAGAAGATCGAATTTCACGAGCCCGGCGGTCGCGCAATCGTCTTTATCCCATTGCAGTACTGTTCTTCCCGGTTTGGAGGCCCATCCCACCGGGCATACGTCAATAACCGGGCGGTCACAAAGCACCATTCCGGAGGCGTGGATTCCCAGATGCCGCGGGAGCTGCTGTATCCGGGTAGCCAGCGCGGCGACACGTTCGGGTAGCCCGGCGGGCTGGGGCTGGGCGCCGCCGCCCGGGCTGATACTTCGATGGTGGAATGCTGATGCCCATTGGTCAATATGGTCTTCCGGGTATCCGAAGGCCCGCGCCACATCTCTGATAGCAAAGCGGGGCCGATAGGAAATGACATTGGCGACCTGGGCAGCACAAGAACGCCCGTAGCGTTCGTACACATGCTGGATGACTTCTTCGCGGCGTGAGGATTCGATGTCGATGTCGATATCGGGTGGCCCCGAGCGCCCCGGGGATAAAAACCGTTCAAAAAGCATGGCGTGTTTCACGGCATCGACCGCGGTAATTCCCAGGGCGAAGCATACGGCGGAGTTCGCGGCCGATCCGCGCCCCTGACACCAAATATTGCGAGAGTGGCAAAAGGCCACTATTTCTTCCACGATGAGGAAATATCCGGGGAAACCCAGCTGGGTAATGACCTCGAGTTCGTGCTCGATCACTTCCCAGGCACGCGGGTAGTCCGCCGGTGTTCCGTAGCGTTCGCGGGCTTTGCGCAGCACCAGTTCCCTCAGCCAGGTGGCTTCGGTATAGCCTTCCGGTACCGGGAACGGGGGAAGATTCGGCTTGACGAGGGAGAGGTCAAAGGCGCATTCTTCGGCGATGCGGGCCGCGGCTTCCAGGTAGCGTTCGCGCCCGCGGTGCAGGATGCGCCAGTCGTGGCCGGAGCGCAAATGGGCTCCGGCGGCGGGAAGGTAGGGATCTATCTCATCGAGGGTGCAGCGAGCCCGGGTGGCAGCAAATATATCGGCAATCGGGCGGTCGGCGGGATGCGCGTAGTGGACGTTTCCGGTGACCGCCGCGCGAACTCCGGTTTCCCGGGCCAGTTCTTCGAGAAGATCGCATCGCTGTGCGTCAAGCGGCCCGGCGTGGGAGGTGAGTTCCACGACGACGTTATCTTTCCCGAAGGTGCTGATAAGGAGGTCGAGTTCTTGCCGGGCGGCGCGGCGGGCCTCACTGCCGCGCTGGGTGTCAAGAATGCGGCGAAGTGTGCTTTTGCGGCAACCGCCGGTGAGGACAAGAATATCGCCATTATTGCGGGCAAGCTGAGCCAGCGTATGGTGCGCGATTCCTTTTGTACCGCTGGCGAGCATGGCTGTTCCGATAGCTCGGGAGAGGTGCTGGTATCCGGCCGGGGTGCGGGCAAGGAACACAAGATGCCCACCTTCCGGATCCGGGCCTTCGCGCGGCTGGGTGCTATCCAGCGTTATTTCGGTGCCGGTGATGGTGGGGAGGCCGGTATCTCGCCCGGCTTGTGCGAGCTGCATAACACCGGGAAAACCATCGTGATCGGTGAGGGCTAGGGCTTCGATACGCAGATCCAGGCAGCCTTGCACGAGGTCTTCGGGCAGGCTGGCTCCGTCAAGAAAACTGAAAGCCGAGTGGGCATGCAGTTCCGCATACGGGACATAGGGAGAGCTAGTGATAAGAGTGGTCATGGCTAGATGTAGCTGGCAGCAAGGTACCAGCGCTCCTGTTCTCTATAGAGAAGTACCGCCCCGGTGGTGGTGACCGCTTGGATATAGGCGCGCCGGGTAGGGTGCGCCCACCAGCGCTGTTCACTCACCCAGGGACCGGCGTAGTCGACTACCGTGAGGGAGCCTTCCACGCCGAAAAGCGCGCGGAGCGATGCGGTAGGAGGACCGGCGCTGCCCGCAGGTGAGGCAGCATGGCCCGCGGGTGAGGCATCGTGCCTTGCGGGCAAAGCCGCGCCGGTGCGGGAAGCCGTGCGGATGGTAGCCGGAAAGGGCCGCTGGCACTCCCCTGGGCAGTGCAGTGCGGTGGTTGCGGCAATAGCAAGTGGCTGCCCGCAGGTACAGAGCACAGCCACCGGATAGGGGGTGCGCAGGAACTGTACCGGGGCGGGTTCGGGCAGCCGGCCCGGCCAGGGAAGCCCCGCCCGGGAGGTATCTACCGCCTGGCCCCAGGGGATTTCTTGTATATCTTCTTCGGGGAGGCGCCCACCCACCCGGCGGGGCACCCGCACGTATTCTTCACCGAGGAGGCTTTGGAGGCGGTGAGCCCCGCGCGCGGCTGCCGCATCGCTGGTGGTGCGCGCACCCCAGAGGGGCGCCGGATGATTGCCCGCGGGGGTAATATCCCGGGCGATCAGCTCTAGTTGGGTAATACCTCCGCGGGTTTCCGCTGGAGCTTCGCTGGCCTCACGCGGCTGTGCTATCCAGGCGGAGATTTGCCACCGCACCCGATCCACCACATCTTCTTGGGTGAGGAGTTCGAGGTGCCAGCTGCGTGTCATTACTTCTCCGGAGGCGACGCTCGCCCGAATATCCAGGCGGGCGGAGCCAGCCGCACCGGCACGCATTTTTGTTTCGAGTTGCCCGGCGAGATTACGCGCGGCAAAAGCCGCGTGTTCCGCGTGGCTCAGGGGCGGATCAAAGGTAGCTACCACGGATATATCACGGGTATCCGAGGTGGCTTCGTGTGCGGGTAGGGTGCGCGCTGTGGCCAGATCCCACAGGTATTGCCCGATATTCCCGAAACGCGTGACGAGGGAGCGCTGCCCCAGCCCGATAACATCCGCGATAGTGGTAATCCCCAAGTCATGAAGTAGTTCCACGCAATCGCGGAGCGCGGGGCGGGTTGCTGACGTTGCGGTAAGAAGGAAAAGCGAGATCGGTTGGCTGGCCAATACTTGTTCGGAAGCACCCGGAGCGATAATGCGCGAGGTGCGCGCCGCCCATAGGCTAGGAAGGGTTCCTTCCGCGATTCCAACCCGGGCCTCACACCCGGCGGCATCAACGATATCCCCCACAATGCTTTCGCATAGGCGTTCTTCTCCGCCTGCGGTGCGTGCCGGGCCCGCGGCTGAAAAGATAACCACTCCCGGTTCCAGCATCGAGAAACGCGCCACTCGATTGGAGATAGCGCGTAGCACCGGGTCGAAGAAACGTAGCTCACGCGCCCCATCCCGTTGAATAACGGTGCATTGCGGGACGAGAGATTGCAGCTGCCGGATGGGCATATCCACCCGGGCGCCTTTCTGCCAGGCCCAGATATTGAGGCTGGCCACCCGGTGATGCTCCACGACCGCGACGGGATTTTCTCTGCTCACAATCCCCGCCATCTCCGCCGCGATAATGGGCCAGTGAGGAACCCAGACTGTTGCCTGGCGCATTATTCCCCACGCCTCCCCCGCGCATCGGTAACCGGTACCAAACGAAGCTCGGTTCCAGGAGCCTGGTCACCCGGGATCCGGCGCTCGGGCACCGCGCGGCGCGAAGCGACACCGTGCATAGCCGGAGCGACCTCATTCAGAACCGGGGCAACCTCATTCAAAGCCGGAGCAGCTTCGCGTGCAGATGGCACCGCCCGCAGGCCCGCGGCCGGATGCCAGCCGGTAGCATCCCACGCAATCCGCAGGCGCGCGCCGCGCGCGGAACGGAGTTCCACGGTGATATGTGCGATATGCCCGCTTCCGCTGGCCGGGCCCGTCACCGATTCATAGCGCGCCTGCACCCGATCCCGCACCTGCCAATTTTCCGCAATAAGCAGAGTTTCCCGGTTACGTGCCCGCTGCGCGAGCCGGCGCTGCTCCCGCGTATCCAGGCGCAGCGCGCTTCCCACAATCACCACGTCAAAAAGATCAATAGCGGCCGAAAGCGCCGCCCCGCTCCGGGCCGGCGGGAGGTAGGGAATAGTAACAATCCGATTGAGATCACTACCTAAACCGGCGCAGGCTTCCCACCCCATATCAGGCATCCCCAGGTAGATGCACCACGCACCTTGCGCACTTACCAGGGAGGCCACCAAGGCCAGCGCAATGCGCGAACCGCTAACTCCGAGAGTCATCCCCGGGGCTAAGCCCCGCGGGAAAAGTTGAGAAATTTCCGGTGGGAGATCCCAGCTGCTCCCGCCCGACTGCGGTTGTACCTGCGGTTGCGAACCGGCTAATCCCACCGCGGATTCCGCACGGGCAAGCGCGGCCCGCGCGGCAGCTAATTTCTGCGCACCCATAGCACCCCCCACAACACATTAGAACGGATGTTCGATTTTACGGTATGGCTTTACTCTACCGAAGGGATACGACACAAAAATCGCGCGCGAAATTCTTGGGCGAGTACCCTGGATGGGTGCTTCATATTGTTTTCTTCGAGCCGCGCATTCCCGGCAATACCGGCGCGGCCATTCGCCTAGCGGCGTGCACCGGCGCCACTTTGCACCTGATTGAACCCCTCGGTTTCGATTTTTCTGATGCGCACCTCAAACGCGCCGGCTTGGACTACCACGACCTTGCCAACCTCGTTATTCACCCGAATTTTGAGGAATTTCTCACCAGCGCGCCCGATGCTCGCATCTTTGCTTTTACGGGGCATACCCAAAATAACTTCGCCGAAGTCTCCTACCAGCCCGACGACTATCTCCTTTTCGGGCCTGAACCAACCGGCTTGCCCGCGCGCGTCGTCGCCCACGAACGTATCACCGCGGCGGTGCGCATACCGATGCTCCCCCACCTGCGGTCTCTTAATCTTGCCAATGCGGCATCCATTGCCGTGTACGAAGCCTGGCGCCAGCTCAGATACCCCGGTGCCGCCCAATTTTCCTAAAACATTTCCGGGCACACCTCAACCCGCTGCCCGCGCGCACCTTAAGCGCGCGCCGCACGCGGCCCCCAAGCTAGCGGCTGCCCACATCCAGGCGATACCCCTCCCGCCGCGCTACAGCACCATAGGACTAGCTATAAACCTTCCTCACGAAGCGCCTGATCGTAGAGGCGCTCGGCTTCGCCGAGGAGTTCCCCGGCGGACATCTCCAGCGCCCGCGCCAATTGGAGCAGCGTGCGTAGCTGCGGATTCGACGGCTTTCCGGTTTTATGATCGGAACGCCCACTTTCTAGCGATTGCAACGTGGTGCGGTTGAGATTGGCGCGCAAAGCGAGATCTTCTTGCGACATTCCCAGGCTTTCACGCCGGTCACGTACTGTTTTCGCCAAGCGCCACGCGACGAGCGAATCAATTTGGGAACTGTCCTGCACCCTTCCACTTTCGTCGTGCGTAGCACCTTCTTTCCACCGGGTATACCCGGCATTAACAGTAATTATTTTCTCAAGGGCCTGCTCTACCTGCCGTTTTGTTGCGCTCGGCTTCCCTCAGTTCTGAGTTTCTTTTAGCTCCGCGCTCCTTTAGTTTCGCGACAATCCCGCGACAATCCCGAGGCACTATCACCGCAGTCCCGCTTCACTTCCGCTCCACTCCCGCTTCACTTTCACCTTAGTCGCGGGTGCGCAGCGCCCAGCAGGCCACCGCGCTCGCCGCAGCCACATTGAGGGAATCCACGTGCCCGGCCATGGGAATAATGACCCGGGTATCCGCACTCGCGACGGTGCGCGCGCTCAGACCGTCCCCTTCCGTTCCGAGAATAAGTGCGACCCGCAAATCCGGGGCGAGCACATCAGCGCGATTCGCGAAATCGTCCAGAGTTTCGGCGTCGTCCTCTAACGCTAAAGCGGCCGTGAGGAAACCGAGACCGTGCAATTTTTCGATACTGCGCGGCCACTCGTGGATCCGCGTCCACGGCACCTGAAACACGGTCCCCATGGATACCCGCACCGAGCGGCGATACAGCGGATCGGCGCACGTATCGGTCACCAGCACCGCATCGACCCCGAGCCCCGCGCAGGAACGGAAAATAGCACCCACATTTGTGTGGTCCACCAGTCCTTCTAGAACGACGACGCGCCGCGCGCCGCGCCCCTCGCGTGCCTCCGCTAGCAGCGTTGCCACATCGGCCAATTCCGGGCGGTGCATCGCGGCCAGGGCGCCCCGATGGACTTTGAAACCGGTTACTGCCTGGAGCATCTCATCGGTACCCACGTAGATGGGCACTGCCGCTCCGTCCACTTCCCAGCCGCAGCGCTCCAAGCAGGCTTGCAAATCCGGGAGCCAGCGCGGGGAGGTGAGGAAGGAACGCGGCTGGTGGCCGGCCTGCAAAGCCCGCTCAATAACTTTCGTTGATTCGGCCATATACACTCCGCGCTCGGGTTCGAGTAAGCGGCGCAGGTGCACATCGGTGAGCCGGAAATAATCATCAAGTTCGGGAGCGGCAACGTTATCGAGGTAAATCAACACATAGCAAGCGTGCCACCACGCCGGTATCGGATACAAATGGCCGGGGCCGCCCCGCGCGTTGTGCGCAGTGGGCGGCCCCGGTCAATTATCGATATCAAGCTCCGCGACTCCGCACGCCGGTAAGCTTGTTTTTTCGCTTAGTTCTTCGGGATCTGGTTGGGATCGGAAACGGAACCGCGCGCATCATCAACAGCGCGATTGGCTTCCCCGCGTGCATCGGCCAGCGCCGAATCAATATCGGGGAGGGTGGTTTCCTTGAGAACATCAGCCACATCGGCCGCGTTCTCAAAATCGACCCCGGTGGGCCCGGATGGGCTGGGTTCGTCTCCCCCGCCGCTGCGGCCCCCACCGAAGCCCTTCTGCACCGCATCGAGCGCGGCGGTGAGCTCGGTAGGAACAATCCACAGCTTCGAGGACTGCGAATTGGCGATCTGCGGCAGCGTCTTAATGTATTCGTAGGAGAGCAGCTTCGGATCGGCATTGCCCTTATGGATCGCGTCGAAGACCTGAAGAATAGCGCGGGATTCACCCTGCGCCTTGAGGACGGTGGCCTGAGCTTGACCTTCGGCCTTGAGAATAGCCGATTGCTTTTCACCTTCAGCGGTCAAAATCTGAGACTGCTTAATACCTTCCGCGGTGAGAATCGCGGCGCGGCGGTCACGTTCGGCCTTCATCTGCTGTTCCATCGCGCCCTGAACGGTAGCCGGCGGATCAATCGCCTTGAGTTCCACGCGGGAAACGCGAATACCCCAACGCCCGGTGGCATCGTCCAGCACGCTGCGGAGCTGGTCGTTAATACGGTCACGGCCAGTCAGGGCCTGTTCCATATCCATGGTGCCGATGATATTACGCAAGGTGGTGACGGCCAGCTGCTCAATACCGGTCATCGGGTCGGCAATTTCGTAGGTTGCGGAATACGCGTTCGTCACCTGGTAGTAGATAACCGTGTCAATGGAGACGTTGATGTTATCGGAGGTAATAACCGGCTGGGGCGGGAAAGGCACCACTTGTTCACGCATATCGATGCGCTGGCGTACCGCGTCGAAGAACGGCACCAGGAAGTGCAGCCCCGGTTGCAGCACGGAGTGGTAGCGGCCCAGCCGTTCCACAACCACCTGGTAGCCTTGCTGCACCTTGATGACGGAACGGAACACCGCCACCACCACAAGGAGAAGGAGTAAGAGGAGGAGCACGCCAATAACCGTGCTCGCGTTGATATCAGCATCCATGATTTTTCCTTTGTGCCGCTAGGCGGCCTCGGTGACTTTTCGGTGGTACGTGAAGCAGATAAAACTTATGATTCCGGGGTCACGATTGCGGTGGCACCGTCAATTGCTTGCACAAGTACGACGCCGCCCTCCGGGATGCGCCCCGCAGCGGTGCGGGCACTCCATTCATCTCCGCCAATTTTCACGCGCCCGCCACGCTCGGTAATCTCCGTAAGTGCGTAAGCACGCCGGCCCACCTGCGCCTCCACATTGCCGACGGCGGCGCCGCGCGGGTTGATGTGGCGGCGCGCCCAGGGACGGGCGAAAAACAAGAGGATAAGAGCGAAAATTCCGTAGGCGATGATCTGGATCCACAGGACATCTGTTCCCAGGGCCACTCCCGCGGTGGCCAGGGCAGCTAGCCCCAGCATAAGGAAAGTGAAATCGAGGGTAAACATCTCAACAATTGCGAGTGCTAACCCGGCGATGACCCAAATTTGCCACGTCATTGTTCTCCCTTTCCTGAGAGTTCCACCCAGCCGGTTCTTCGGCTCCGGGCCTCTTCGTCCTCTGGTGCCATGCTACCGGACACCCTGCGCCTCGGATATACCGAGCGGAAAATCTACTGAGCGCGGAATAACGGATATTCTGCCCGCGAAATAGCCCGGGCTACAGATATACCGCGCCCCAGATTCCCCTAGCGGGCAGCGCGCGCGGTATACCGACCCGCGTTTTCTTCCACCCGGAGCGGATAATCAAATGCCTCCGAGAGCTGCGTGGAAGTCAGAACTTCCGCTAGCGGCCCGGCCGCCACCACACTGCCCGCTTTGAGGAGCAGCATATGGGTAAAGCCGACCGGGATTTCCTCCACGTGGTGGGTAACCAGCAGCATGGCCGGGGCGTACGCTGCTCCGGCCAGCCGCGAGAGGGTGGCCAGCAGGCGTTCGCGCCCACCCAGATCCAGGCCCGAGGTGGGTTCATCCAGAATAAGGACTTCCGGATTGGGCATGAGGGCCCGCGCGATCCCTAAGCGTTTACGTTCCCCGGACGAAAGGTGCGCAACTTTACGATCCTCGAGGTCCCGTAAACCGAGCCTGCGCAACATGGCGCGGGCACGGGCGTCATCTGCGGCGTCGTACTCCTCATTCCAGGCGGCCAGATGCCCGTAGGCGGCGGTGCGCACCGCTTGGAAAACGGTTTCACCCCCGGGGATGCGGGCATCAATCCCGGCCGAGGTTACCCCCACGGCGCTGCGCAGCTCCCGCACATCCACCGTGCCGAGGCGTTCGCCCATGAGCTCCACGCTTCCCGAACTGGGGAAGAGCCGCGCGGCGGCCACCTGTATGAGCGTGGTTTTCCCGGCGCCGTTGGGCCCGAAAATCACCCAGCGTTCCCCGGAATTAACATCCCAGGATACCGAGCGGAGGATTTCCGTAGCCCCGCGGCGCAGCGTTACATCTTTCAAAGACAGCACGTCACCCATGGTTCTAGAATAGCGTGCCGCTACGACATAACCGGTTAGCGCCGCGGATAGTTATCCACGAGTTCGCGGTAGAACTCCATGGTTTTTTCGCCGATAGCTTCCCAGGAGAAATGGTCCTCCACCCGGCGGCGGCCAGCCAGGCCCATCTGCGCGGCCCGCTCCTGATCGGAGCACACCTCGTTGAGAGCCGCGGCCAGATCTGCCTCGAATTGCTCGGGGTTGAGCGGGGTGCCGGTGCCGTCCTGAGCCTGTTCGATAGGAACAAGCAGCCCGGTGGTTCCGTGCACGATGCAATCGGGAATTCCCCCGGTTTCGGTGCCGACCACCGGAAGCCCCACCGCCATCGCCTCCAGGTTAACAATGCCGAGCGGCTCATAAATGGAGGGGGTAACAAAAGTGGTGCAGCACGATTCCAGGGCGACAATACGATCCTGGCTGAGCATATCGTCAATCCAGACCACGCCTTCACGTTCGGCCTGCAGCTTCGCCACGAGAGCCTTTGTTTCCTCCAAGATTTCAGGGGTATCGGGAGCCCCGGCGCACAGCACCACCTGGACGCCCTTATCAACCTGGCGCAGCGCGCGCAGCAGCCCCGGCACGCCCTTCTGGCGGGTAATACGCCCAACGAACATAATAGTGGGCCGATCCGGATCCAGGCCGTAGCTGGCGAAATACCGGCGGGCATCTTCTTTTTCCGCGCTGGTTTCCGGAGCTTTCCAGGTATTCAAATCGATACCGTTATGAATCACCCGCACCCGCTCGGGTGCAATATTCGGGTAGCAGCGCAAAATATCCGAGCGCATCGCGTGCGATACCGCCACGATTCCGGCCGCGGATTCGTAGGCAGTTTTTTCCACCCAGGAGCTCAGCTGGTAGCCACCCCCGAGCTGTTCACGTTTCCACGGGCGCAGCGGTTCCAGGGAATGCGCGGAAATCACATGCGGAATACCGTAAAGAATCGAAGCGATATGCCCGGCGAAATTCGCGTACCAGGTGTGGGAGTGCACCAGATCCGCACCTTCCACATCCGTGACCATATTGAGATCAACACCCATGGTGCGCACGGCCGCGTTCGCGCCCTCAAGTTCCTTGAGGTAGTCATAGCCCTCCAGCGCTACACCCGCGGGAACGTCTTTGTTCTCAGAAGGAGCGCGCGGACCATCAAAGGCACGTACGTGAATATCAGCATGCTGGGCGAGCACACGGGAAAGCTCGGTCACGTGAACTCCCGCCCCTCCGTACACATGCGGGGGGTATTCGCGAGTAAGTAAATCAATGCGCATGGTTGCCTCCGGCTTCTTCGCCGCCGTCCGCTTCCCCACGAAGCGGATCATGCGAGCGTACTACTTCAAGGGTAACCCACCACCCCCGGAAACACAGCCGCGGGCCCCATTTATCCACAGCGTGGACCGGCACACGACTTGTCCACGTTCCTTCTGGAAGCGGGTGTTCAACTTCACGTTTTACGGTACGCTGTAGTCATGAGGAGAGATTTACGCGTTCTGGCCATCGTCCTTGCGGGAGGCGAAGGCAAGCGTTTAATGCCGCTCACTGAAGATCGAGCGAAACCCGCGGTTCCTTTCGGGGGCATTTACCGGCTGATTGACTTTGCGCTGAGTAACATCGTGAATTCTGGATATCTCCAGATCATCGTGCTTACCCAGTACAAGTCGCATTCGCTGGACCGCCATATTACGAGAACCTGGCGTATGTCCAACCTCTTGGGCAATTATGTGGCCCCGGTTCCCGCCCAGCAGCGGCGCGGCAAGGGGTGGTTCTCCGGAAGTGCGGATGCCATTTACCAGTCCATGAACGTCATCGATGATGAACGGCCCGATGTTGTGCTCGTAACCGGAGCAGACAATATCTACCGCATGGACTTCTCCCAGATGATGGACCAGCATGTGGAATCCGGTTTCGACCTGACCATCGCCGGTATTCGCCAGCCGCTGGAACTGGCCCCTTCCTTCGGTGTTATTGATGTGGATGCGGAAAACCACCAGAAGGTTTCCCGCTTCCTGGAAAAGCCGCAGGATACCTCCGGTTTGGGCCTGGAAGAAGCCCCGGATCAGTTCCTGGCCTCCATGGGCAATTACATTTTCAACACTGATGCGCTGGTTGAGGCCCTCCAGAATGATGCTGCGGATCCCAGTTCCGCCCATGATATGGGTGGCAGCATTGTTCCGCGATTCGTGGAAGCCGGTAATTGCGGCGTCTACGATTTCACCTATAACCGCATCCCCGGTGAAGGTGAACGGGATAAGGACTACTGGCGTGACGTGGGTACCATTGATGCCTACTACGCGGCGAATATGGATCTTATTTCCGTTACTCCGGATTTCAACCTGTACAACGAGCGCTGGCCGATCCTGACCGGCTACACCGGGTTGCCGCCCGCAAAATTCGTGTACGGGCATCACGAACGCCTCGGGCACGCCCTGGATTCCATTGTTTCCCCCGGTGTTATCGTCTCCGGTGGCGAAGTGATCGGATCGGTGCTCTCCCCCGGGGTGCGGGTGAATTCCTGGTCCTCGGTGCGTGAATCGGTGCTGCTGGACGGCGTGAACGTGGGCCGCAATGCCACCGTTATTCGTGCCATCGTGGATAAGAATGTCCAGATCGAAGAAGGTGCGCAGCTGGGTGTCAATCACGATTATGACCGCGAACGCGGTTTCTACGTCTCGGAAGGCGGCGTGGTCGTGGTTCCCAAGAATGCGGTGGTGCGCCGCTAAGCGGTTGCGCGCCTGAGTTATTCAGTGTTTGCACCGCTTGCCTAGCTTCAGGCTAGTATGTGTGCCCGGTATCGGTTTCCGGTACCGGGCACAGCCGTACTAGGCGAGGGAAACCAACTCCAGATAGTCGTCGCTCCACAAATCTTCGTCCCCGTCCGGGAGGAGAAGCACTCGCTCGGGATTGAGCGCGGTCACGGCACCTTCGTCGTGCGTGACGAGCACGACGGCGCCTTCGTACTTGCCCAGGGCGCCAAGGATTTTCTCCCGGGAGGCCGGGTCAAGATTATTCGTTGGTTCGTCCAGCAACAGCACATTGGCGCGTGAAACCACCAGCATGGCCAAAGCCAGGCGGGTCTTTTCACCGCCGGAGAGGACGCGGGCGGGTTTATCGGCGTCGTCGCCCGAAAACAAAAAGGAACCGAGCACGGTACGTAAGCCTGTTTCGTCGAACTCCGGGGCGACGTAACGCAAATTATCAACCACAGTTTTATCCGTATCGATAAAATCGTGTTCCTGCGCGTAATAGCCCAGCTTGAGGCCGTGCCCGGGGAGCACTTCACCGGTGTCCGGGGTTTCCGTTCCGTACAGTAAACGCAATAGCGTGGTTTTGCCCGCGCCGTTGAGACCAAGAACGACGACGCGCGAACCGCGGTCGATCGCCAAATCAACGCCGGTGAACACCTCCAGGGAACCGTAGGATTTCGACAGGCCCCGGGCCCGCAGCGGTGTTTTCCCGCAGGGTGCCGGCTCGGGGAAACGCAGCGCTGCTACTTTGTCGTCCGCGCGTTCTTCTTCCAATCCCTCAAGAAGCTTCTCCGCGCGTTTCGCCATATTCTGCGCGGCAACCGCCTTCGTGGCCTTCGCGCGCATCTTATTGGCCTGCGCCAGCAAATGATCCGCTTTCTTTTCGGCATTGGCGCGCATCTGCCGGCGCCGGCGCTCATCTGTTTCGCGCTGCTTGAGGTAGGCCGACCAGCCCATCGCGTACTGGTCGAGGGCCGCCCGGTTGGCATCCAAATGCCATACCGCCGTGACCGTTTCTTCCAGCAGATCCACCGAGTGGGAAATCACCACGAAACCACCCGAATAATTCGCGAGGTAATCGCGCAGCCACAGGAGAGAATCGTGGTCGAGGTGGTTGGTCGGTTCGTCCAGAAGCAGCGTATCTGCCTGGGAAAAAAGCACCCGCGCCAGATCGACGCGGCGGCGCTGCCCACCCGAAAGGGTGCCCAGGGGCTGGTTGAGAATGCGCTCGTCCAGGCCCAGAGCCGCGGCCATTTGGGAAGCCTGGGCATTGGCGGCCCAGCCCCCGGCTGCGGTGAACTCTTGGTCCAGGCGTACGTAGCGTTCCATGGCTTTTTGCTGGCGGGTACCGGTGCATTCGGCCATATCCTTTTCCGCCTTGCGGATACGGCGGATCGTGGCGTCGATTCCGCGGGCCTCCAGGATGCGATCCCGGGCAATCTGGTTCGGATCCCCATCGTGAGTATCTTGCGGGAGGTAGGCGATGGTGCCGCTGCGGTGCAGAGTCCCTTCGTAATCAACAGCATCCGAGGTGGTGCCTTCGCCCGCCAGCAGGCGGGTCATCGTGGTTTTGCCCGCGCCGTTACGCCCCACCAGGCCCACGCGCATACCCTTGTGGACCTGAAAACTGGCGTGCTGGACAAGTTCACGCGTGCCGATGCGGATTGTGAGATCAGAAGCCGTAATCACAAGGGCTTACTTTACCGAGAAAATCGCGCGCGGGCCGCATTGCCGGTCACGGCAGCGCGCCACTGGCGTGCGATGGTCCGGTCGCCTGTGCCGCCGATGGGCCTCGGCTTGGAGGTGGTGTCACGGCTGGCAGGTGGTGTCACGGCAGCGCGCCACTGGTGCCCGCGGCTCGCACGCGGGACAATGGACAGGTGACAACACCATCTTCAGTGCCCGAACCGGATCCCGGCGAGCATCCGGAAACCCACGGCGCTTATGTGCTGCCCGTGGTGATATCCGTATGTGCGGCGGCCTGTGTATTCCTCGGGCACGGCCGGCTGCTCGTGCAACTCCTCGCCTGGCTGGGCGCGGTGGCGGGCCTGGTTCTCACCGCCGTCACGCTCTCGCGCGAACAGCGCGCCACTCCCGGGCAGCTGCGCTTCCGCAAGGTGGCCGGATGGAGCTTCCTCGCCTGCCTCATCTGCGTGATCGTGGCGGCGCTTCCCCTCGGGTACGCTATCGCGCGGTATTAACGGAAAAGGGCCGCGGGGGCCGGGCCGGGAGGGTAGGCTCGAAGCCATGAGTGTTAACGACGGCGTGCGCCTCGACGGGGCGAGAGTGCAAAATCGCGGACGTGGGCGCGGTGCCATGATTGGCGGAGGCTTCGGGCTCACCGGAATTATTATTGCCCTGGTTTGGTACATGGTCACCGGCGCTCCCCCGCCGGCTGCTATCACCCAGGGCACCTCCCCTCAGGGCAGCTCCGTCCAGCAATCCACCACCTCCGATTTCGCGGACAAGTGCCGTACCGGAGCGGATGCCAATGCCTCCACCGAATGCTTTATGGTGGCGGTAGCCCAATCCCTCGATGCATTTTGGGAAAAGGAACTGCCCCGCGCGGCGCGCACCCGTTACGAGCTTCCTGGCTTTGCGCTCTTTTCTGAAGGGGTGAGCACCGGATGCGGGAATGCCTCCAGTCAGGTGGGTCCCTTCTACTGCCCCGCCGATGGAACCGTCTACCTTGACACCACGTTCTTCGATGAACTGGAAGCTAATTTCGGGGCGGAGAACACCACCCTGGTTCAGGCCTATGTGGTCGCCCACGAATTCGGGCATCATATCCAGAATCTCACCGGGGTATTCGAGCGTGTCAATCCGCGCGATACCGGCCCGGATTCTTCGCAGGTGCGCTCGGAATTGCAGGCTGATTGCTACGCCGGCCTCTGGTTGCATCACGCCGCCAGCACGGTTGATCCGGCCAGCGGGATCCCGATTCTCCAGGCTCCCACCCGTGACCAGCTCGCCAGCGCGATTGACGCCGCGGCCGCGATTGGCGATGACCATATCCAAGAAAGCGCCGGCATGGATGTCAACCCGGAAAAGTTCTCCCACGGCTCATCCGCCCAGCGTATGGATGCACTGACAACCGGCTACGAAACAGGCGATTTCAACGCCTGCAATACCTGGCGCTAAAGAGGCGCTGGCGGAAGTGCGGCGTGCGCCCAGAGTTTTCTGGGCGCACGGGCGTCGTCGTACTAAATATTGAAACCGAGAGCGCGCAGATCATCGCGACCGTCTTCGGTAATGCGTTCCGGGCCCCACGGCGGCAGCCACACCCAGTTAATATCCACGTCGTCCACAAGATCTTCCGTGGCGATAATAATGCCGTCGGTGATCGCGTCCGTGAGCGGGCAGGCCGGCGAGGTGAGGGTCATATCGAGGTGGAGGTGGCGGCCGTTCGTGGTCACCCCGTAGACGAGGCCAAGATCTACGATATTGACGCCGAGTTCCGGATCGATAACGTCCTTCATCGCCTCGAGGACGAGGTAGGGATCAACGTCGTCTATCGGGCTATCACCGTCGGTGTAGACCACTTCGCCGATCCGTTCATCCGCTGTGGGCGCGGGTGCCTCCGGCGCGCTCGCTGTAGCGGTAGTTTCCGCTGTGGGCGCGGGTGCCTCCGGCGCGCTCGCTGTAGCGGTAGTTTCCGCTGCGGGCGGGGTGGCCTCGGGAGCAGTTGCCTCGGGCGCGGGCGGGGTTACTTCGTTCTTCTCCGTCATTGTTCCGGGGTCTCCTTCATTAGGGGCGGCGTAGCTCCCGCGGGATTCGTAGCTTCTGCTGAAGTGCTCGCGGGCGTGCCGGGTATGTTGAGGCGGTGGAGGGCTTCGTCGGTTGCTTCGCGGACTGCCATCCAGCCGAGTAGCGCGCATTTAATGCGCATGGGGAAGCGGGCTACCCCGTGGAAAGCGGCGGCGTCTTCCAGGGCGTCCGCGGCGGTATCTGAAAGTTCCGCCCCGCGGCTGTCCATCATCTCGCGGAAATAACCGTAGAGGGTGGTGAGGTTCTCGATGGAATGCCCGGCCACCAGGTCATTCATAATGGAAATTGAGGCCTGGGAAATGGAACAGCCCTGCCCCTGCCAGGCGAGTTCGGCGATCTTCTCTCCATCCGGGGAGAGGCGCACCTCGAGGGTCACCTCGTCCCCGCACATGGGATTGACCTGGGTGGACTCCCCTTGCGGCACGACGGCGCCAGCCGCCACCGGCGCCAGCTCACCTTCACCGTGGCGTTCGCGCGCCGCATCGAGAATAATCTGCTGGTAGAGCTCATCAAGTTCGCTCAACTTTTTATCCTTCCACCCAGAAATAGCCGCGGACCTGGCTCAACGCATCAAGAAACGCGTCAATATCCGAGCTTGTTGTGTAGATCCCCACGGAGGCGCGCACCGAGGCCGGCACCCCGAAGAAGTCGTGAATCGGCTGGGCGCAATGGTGGCCCACCCGCACCGCAATACCGCGCGCATCCAAGAATTGCCCCACGTCATGCGGGTGCACACCGTCCACGGTAAAAGCCGCGATCCCGGTACGTCCGGCGCCCTCGCGCGGGCCGAGCACCCGGATCCCCGGGATCTGCCCGAGCCCGGCAAGCAGCTGGGCAGTCAGCTCATCTTCGTAGCGCGCCACGTTCTCCATGCCGATGGCGCTGAGGTAATCCACCGCCCGTGCGAGCCCGACGATCTGGGTAACCGGCTGGCTTCCCGCCTCGAAACGGGCCGGCGGGCGCGCGTAACGCGTTTTTTCCATCGTGACCCGTTCAATCATCGAGCCGCCGAATTGGTAGGGCGGCAGGTCCGCGAGGAGTTCTTCGCGCCCGTACAGCACCCCCAACCCGGTGGGCCCGTACATTTTATGGCCCGAAAAAGCCGCGAAATCTACATCAAGTTCCCGCACGTTCACGGGCAGATGCGGCACGGATTGGCAGGCATCGAGAACCGTAAAAGCACCCACCGCGTGGGCCGCCTCCACGATCTGCGCCACCGGGGAAACCGCCCCGGTCACATTCGAGACATGTGTGAAAGCAACGATGCGGGTGCGCCGCCCGATGACCGCGAGGGTGGCCGGGTCAATCCGGCCCTCACCATCCAGATCAAGCCACGTGAGGCGGGCCCCGGTGCGTTCGCATAATTCCTGCCAGGGCAGCAGATTCGCATGATGCTCGGCGCGGGTCACCACGATATCGTCGCCGGCGCGCAGCAGGAAACGATCCGCGTTCCCCCAGCCGCGCCCCGCCGTGGCATTCGAGATCGCGTAGGCGAGGAGGTTGAGGGACTGAGTGCTCCCGCTGGTCCATACAATTTCCTGGGGCGCCGCCCCGATGAAAGCCGCCACTTTCGCGCGGGCCTCTTCGTAGGCCACGGTGGATTCCTCCGCGAGCAGGTGGCTCCCGCGCTTGACCGCCCCGTTGGAGCGCGTATCAAAATCCACCATCGCGTCCAGAACGGCGCGCGGGCGCTGCGCCGTCGCCCCGGAATCTAGGTACACGAGGGCCTGATCCCCGCGCATCGGCCGGGCCAGAATCGGGAAATCTTCCCGCGCCACCAGCGGGCGCACGGCGTTCACCTACTTCGCCTCCGCTTCGATGTAGCTGTCGTACCCGGAGGCTTCCAGTTCGCTGGCCAGATCCGGCCCGCCGGTGCGCACAATCTTGCCGCCGGCAAAAACGTGGACGTAATCGGGTTTGACGTACTGCAAAATCCGGTTGTAGTGGGTGATGAGCAGCAGCGAATTACCGGTGCGTTCATGCACGTCCACGATGCCTTCGGAGACCACGCGCAGCGCGTCCACGTCCAGCCCGGAATCCGTTTCATCCAGCACGGCGATCTTGGGTTCCAGCAATTCCATCTGGAGCACTTCGGTGCGTTTCTTTTCACCACCGGAGAAGCCCACGTTGAGATCACGCTTAATAAAATCGGCATCCACCCGCAGTTTTTCCGTGACTTTGCGTAGCGCCTGGGACCATTCGCGCAGCTTGGGAGCTTCCCCGTCAATCGCGGTTTTCGCGGTGCGCAAGAAATTCGAGACGGAAACGCCGGGCACTTCCACCGGGTACTGCATGGCGAGGAAAAGCCCCTCGCGGGCGCGTTCATCGGCGGTCATATCGGTAATATCCACACCGTCGAGGAGCACCTGCCCGGAAGTGATCTCATAGGAGGGATGCCCGGCCAGCGCGTAGGCCGTGGTCGATTTACCCGAGCCGTTCGGGCCCATAATCGCGTGGATTTCATTATCGCCAATATGCAAATTGACGCCGTGCAGAATCGGTTTGGGGCCTTCGGGGGTGATGACCGAGGCGTGCAGATCAATAATATCGAGAGTAGCCATTACTTCTCCTCAGGTGTTGTGTCCACGTCAATAAAAACGCGGCCGTCATTATCGCAGGTCAAGGGGTAGACGGGCACGGGTGTGACCGCCGGGAGCGTGAGGGCACGCCCGGAACACAGGTCGAATTCCGCCCCGTGTTTGGGGCATTCGATTGTGGTATCAAAAACTTCGCCGTCGCTGAGGTTAACGTCTTCATGGGTGCAGATATCGCCCACGGCGTGCCAGGTTCCGTGGCAGTCGCGTGCGATACATACGGGTACGACGGCGCCGCTAGCAGCGCGGACTTCCACACTCAGGGCGCTTTCCGGCTCGAGATCCGCGGTGGTACACACCTGCTGCCAGCTCATGCCTCCTCCCCGCTTCCGGCGTCGGCCAAATCGAGTTCGCGTTCGATAGCGTCCATGAGCTTGGTGCGCACCGAATCCACTTCGATCTGTTCCACCAATTCCGCGAAGAAACCGCGCACCACCAGGCGGCGCGCCACATCCGCGGGGATGCCGCGGGCCATGAGGTAGAAGAGCTGCTCATCATCAAAACGCCCGGTGGCTGAGGCGTGCCCGGCCCCGGCAATATCCCCGGTGAGAATCTCCAGATTGGGCACCGAATCGGCCTTCGCTCCCTCGGTAAGCACCAGGTTGCGGTTGAGTTCATACGTATCGGTCTGGGCGGCCTGAGCCCGAATCAGCACATCCCCGATCCACACCGAATGCGCCTCATCGCCCTGGAGCGCGCCCTTGTAGGTGGCTCGCGATTTGCAATGCGGGGCCACGTGATCCACGAAAATCCGGTGTTCGTGATGCTGGTGGCTTTCGGTGATATAAGCGCCCAGCAGTTCGGTATCGGAACGCTCCCCTTCCAGCTCACACGCGGTGGTCATGCGGATAAGATCCCCGCCGATGGTCACCACGATATGCCGGAATTTCGCGCCTTCACCTACCCGGATGCGCTGGGCGGAATGCTGGGAGGCGCAGCGTTCTTGTTCCTGCACGGACACAACGGTGAGATCCGCGTGCGCCCCCACCTCAATTTCCACGGTTTCCGTGAGGTCGCCGCTGCCGGTGTGCTCAAGCACCACGGTGCCACTAGCCTCCGGGGCCGCGGTGATAAGGGTGTGAGCAACGCTCAGTGTGCCTTCCCCGGTGATCATGGCGACGACGTCCGCGTGCTCGCTTCCGTCGAGAGTCACGATATGCGCACGCTGGAAAGCCGACCAGGCGAGGGCTGCCGCGCGGTCATCTGGTTTCCCTACCGTGCCCAGGCGCGGATCGCTGCGGTCCACTTCTTCCACGCGTGCCCCACCTACCACGGTGGCCGTCACGGTGGCATCGCGCACGCCCTCCACGTTATGAATGAACGGGGCAACCCGGTCCATCGGCGTGAAACGCCAGTCTTCTTCCTCCCCGGTTCCGCGCGGAATCGGGAACTCCTCCGGGTTGAAGGAGGCGAAACGGTCCGAGCGGTCGGCGTGCGCGGTATGGAATCCTTCGTCTGCCAGCACCGCCTGGGAATGATCAGTACTGACCATTAGCCCACACTCCCTTCCATTTGCAGATCAATAAGACGATTGAGTTCAAGTGCGTATTCCATCGGCAGTTCGCGGGCGATGGGCTCCACGAAGCCGCGCACGATCATCCCCATGGCTTCTTGTTCGGACAGGCCGCGTTGCATGAGGTAGAAGAGCTGTTCTTCGCTCACCTTCGTCACGGTGGCTTCGTGCCCCATTTCTACATCGTCCGTGCGCACATCCACGTAGGGGTAGGTATCGGTGCGGGAAATATCATCAACGAGGAGCGCATCGCAGACCACATTGGATTTTGAGCCGCGGGCATCTTCCGAGACCTGCACGAGGCCGCGGTAGGAGGAGCGCCCACCCCCGCGCGAAATTGACTTCGACACAATCGAGGAGGTGGTATTCGGGGCCAGGTGCTGCATTTTCGCGCCGGTATCCTGATGCTGGCCCGGGCCGGAGAAGGCAGCGGAGAGCGCTTCCCCGTGGGCGTGTTCGCCCAGGAGCACGCAGGCCGGGTACTTCATATTGAGGCGCGAGCCAATATTGCCATCCACCCATTCCATCGTGGCTCCTTCGGCCACGGTGGCACGCTGGGTCACGAGGTTGAGCACGTTATTAGACCAGTTCTGGATGGTGGTGTAGCGGCAGTGGGCATTCTTCTTCACGATGATTTCCACGATGGCGGCGTGGAGGGAATCCTCGGAGTAGATCGGGGCGGTGCAGCCTTCTACGTAATGCACGTAGGAACCCTCGTCGCAAATAATGAGGGTGCGTTCGAACTGGCCCATCGCCTGGGTATTGATACGGAAGTACGCCTGCAAGGGAATATCCACGTGCACGTTCTTCGGCACGTAAATGAAGGAACCACCCGACCACACCGCGGTATTGAGGGAGGCAAATTTATTATCCCCGGCCGGGATCACGGTGCCGAAGTATTCGCGCACCAGATCCTCGTGCTCGCGCAGTGCGGTATCAGTATCCACGAAAATAACGCCCTGTTCTTCCAGGTCCGCACGAATCGAGTTGTACACCACCTCGGATTCGTACTGTGCAGCCACCCCGGCCACCAGGCGTTCTTTTTCCGCTTCCGGGATGCCGAGCCGGTCGTAGGTGTTTTTGATTTCCGGGGGGAGGTCATTCCAATCGGTGACCTGGCGGTCGGTTGCCCGCACAAAGTACTTGAAGTCATCGAAGTTGATCCCGGAAAGATCAGCCCCCCAGGTGGGCATGGGGCGTTTCTCGAAGAGGCGCAGGGCACGCAGGCGCCGCTTAAGCATCCATTCCGGTTCTTTTTTCGCCGCGCTAATCGCGCGCACCACGCCCTCATCCAGACCGCGGCGCGCGTGCGCCCCGGCGGTATCGGTATCGTGCCACCCAAATTCATAGGCGCCGGACAGGTTCGCGATCACGTGTTCCTGCTGCGCCACGGCCTCCGCAATTGCTGCCTCGTGCCGTGTTTGTGCCATGTGTTTCCTCCCGATTTAAACGCTGTTAGCGTGCAGCGTCACCGTGCACACGTGGCTCCCGGATGCAATGGTTGCCAGGCGTTGCACGGGAACCCCGAGTAGTTCGTGAAAAGCGCGGGTTTCCGCCGCGCATAAAAAGTGATGGTGTGTGGCGACGTCGCGCAGGGGGCAGCGCCCCTGGCACAACTGGATCATCTGGCGCGGCCCATCCTGCGTGCCCGGAACATCGCGAACCGACGCGGCGTAGCCATCTTGGGTGAGGGCGCGCGCCAGGCGGCGCAGCCGCTCCGCGGGATTTTCGGTATCCCCGAGCGCATCGCGGTAACGCGCCACCAGGGAACGTTCCCTCCGGCGCGCAAATTCCTCCACCCCGGCCTCCCCCAGATTTTCACGCAGAAAATCAAGGGCTGCATTCGCCATGGTGTGATACGAGGTTGCCCCGGCGTTCTGCCCGGTATCGGTCGCCACGTAATAGCGGGCCGGGCGCCCGGCTCGTGCCTCGCGCTGCCCGGGTTTCTCGCATTCGGTGATCGCACCGGCATCTTCGAGCGCCACTAAATGCCGGCGCACCCCGGCCGGAGTGAGAATAGCCAGCTGGGCCAGTTCCGCGGCACTAATGGGCCCGCGTTCCATAATGAGGCGCAGAATTCCTTCGCGGGTTGTTTCTTCCCGGGGGCGGATCCCTGCGCTTTCTTCCGCTGCCATCTGGATCACCACCCCTTCCACTGTTCTACACCTTCACCGAGCATCCGTGAGCGCTGCTCGGAACCCTGGGCCGTAGCCTGAGGCTCCCCCGCATCGCTCACCGCTGCTTTATCACGTGCCGGCCTGCCATATCTAGGACCTCGCCATCCAATTAAACAACACGGGCGTTGCGTAATCTAGTTTGGACAGCCTAACCGGACGCGAAAAGGCGCGAGCTTGCCGGTGCCGGCCCGCCGTGCGCGCGGGTTACGCCCGTGGCTAAGCGCTGCGGGCCAGGTAGGCGAGTACCGCGGCCACCAGCTGCGGATTGCCGAGCCGCCCGACCAGTATCGCCTCGCGCACCCGGGCGAGCGGCACCCACCGCGCCTCGATTTCCGCCTCTTCATCCTCGCGGGCGAAGGCACTTGCCGCCGGGGCCGGATCGCGGGTGAGATACACCGTCATATGTTCATTGGTGAAACCCGGCGAGGTGTAGAAGCTGGTGAGGAACTCCAAGTTCCCGGCCTCATAATCCGTTTCTTCGCGGAGTTCACGCCGGGCGGCATCCGCGGGATCCTCACCCTCAATATCAAGAATGCCGGCTGGAATTTCCCACAGGAGCGAGCAGACCGGGATCCGATACTGGCGGATAAGAAGCACTTCTTCAGCTGCGCCGTCGCCGCTATTCCGCACCGCCAGTACCGCAACCGCGTCACGGTGCTCCACCCAATAGCGCTCCATGCGCGCCCCCACGCTGGGCAGTTCCACCGTGTCCTCGTAGACGTTAATAAAAGGCGATTCGAGTATGCTGCGCCGCTCCAGGCGCCGCATATGCTCGGGGCGGTACTCATCGCTGAGCTCGAGGTTCATTGTCTTTCCTTTCCTTCGCGGGGCGGGTGCGTGCAGGCGGGCGCGTGCGTCCATTCGTGCGGGTGCGTGCGCGCTGCGGCCGGGCCGTTATGTATTCGCTTCGTCGAGGGCCACGGCAATGGCCGGCATTTCTTGGGTCGACGGCGCCTCTGCGTCACGCGCCAAACGTAGCGCGCGCCGGTCCACCAGGTAGAGCGCCACTCCCCCGATGGCGAGGGTGAGCGCCCCGGCCGCGCCGGTTGCTCCCAGCGCACCCAGGGCACCTTCGCCCCACCAGCGCAATATCCCGCGCCCGGTGGCGTATCCGGCTCCGCCCGCAAGTACCGCGGCCGGAAGCACGATACGTAGGGAATAGCCCACGCCGCGCAGCGCCCCGGGGCCCACCGCGCGCCGGATCGCGAAGATATGGCCGATACCGCCCACCGTCATGCCCACGGACATCGCCGCACCAATACTGATGAGCACCTCGGTGCGTCCGCGCACCCCCAGGCCGGCCGCGCCCATGAGCACCACCACAACGCTCAGCCATGCCGCCGAATTGACGATAATGACCGCGCGGGCCGCCTCCACCGCGTAAAGCACCCGCGAGCCGTGATAAATAAAGGCGTAGCCGAGGAGGGCCGGGGCCATGGCCAGCATGGCAATATCCATATGGGCCACCGGGCGCGCCACCGCGAACAGCGCCTGGGCGGGCTCTGCCACCGCCACCAGCAGTGCCACGCACAGCAAGCCAATATCGAAAACAAGTCGAGAGGAACGGGCGGTAATACGGGCCAGGCCCGGCCGCCCGGGAATCGCGGCCGCTTCCGCCAGGCGCGGGAAAACCGCGGTGGCAATGGGGACGGCCAGCACCGCGTAGGGAACCATATAGAGCTGGTTCGCGAACGTGAAAACCGGGTAGGTTCCCACGTCGCCGCGCGCATTGGCGAAAAGCATAACCGCGATGATTTGAATCTGCTGAGCGAGCAGGCCGGCCAGCCCGGCCCCGCTCAGCCGTAGCGCCCGCCGCCCCACCCCGGGTGGGAAACGGAAGGTGGGCCGTAACGTGATGCGCCGCAGCACCGGGATGAGCTGGGGCAGCGAAAAAACCGCCACCCCGGCCGTGGTGCCCCAGGCCAACACGTAGAGGGCGGTGCGGGATATCCGGGCCGGATCGTGCTGGTTACCGGCGGCTAGTTCCGTGAAAATAAGGAACGTAATAATAACGGTGACGGAGGACAGCAGCGGGGCGAGGGCGGGAAGCACGAATTTTTTATGCGCCTGCAATAGCCCCGTGCACACCACCGAGAGTCCGTAGAGCGGTATTTGCCAGGCGAAAATCCGCAGCAGCGTGGCTGCGAAATCCACGCTGGCGGCCGGCGAATCCGCCCCCAGGAGCACCTCCATAATGGGGTGGGCGCCCAGGGTCACCAGTCCGGCCACCGGAATTCCAATGGCGAGCACCCAGGTGAGCAGGGCGGATGCGGTGCGGGAGACTTCCGCGGCGAGGGCTTTCGCCAGGAACCCGGAGACCAGCGGGATAACCGCGGCGGCCAGGGCCCCGCCGGCGGCGATTTCGAAAAGTACATTCGGGACTGTATTCGCCGTTGAGTACGATTCCCCGGCGAGTGAGTCCCCCAGCGCCCCGTTTTGCACCCAGGCGCGCACGAAGCCCATGGCACGCGAGAGCAGGGTGAGAATCGCTATGGTTCCGGCTGCTCCGAGTGCCGTTCCGAGAACTTTTTTCATGCCCGGCCCGCCTGGTCGAGGGCGCGCAGCCACGGGTGGGTTGCGATGACCCGCGAAAATGATATTTTTTCGCTCGCGATATTAAGGGCGACGACGGCGCCCAGCGCCCCGCGCCGCACCCACGGGCCGCGGCTGGCCAGTGCCCAGCCCAGGGCCGCCCCCAGCGCATTTGCCCCGGTATCTCCGAGCATGACCGTGCCGGCGAGATCCTCGGGCAGGCAGGCTGCGCCGGTGCCTACCAGAGCCGCGGCAACGGGCCCCGCGGGCGGGTAGCTGACCAGGGAGAAGGGAGCCGCGGCGATGAGGGTTCCTTTCCAGGCCCGGCCCGGCGCGAGGTCGAGGAGATTAATAAGATTCGCGGTGGCGGCAATAAGAATGGTGCGTTCGGCGTGGAGCGCAAATCGCTTGGAGGACGGCAGTCCCCTATCGGCAGGTAGCTTTCCGGCTAGCGCAGCACCCACCCCGATGATCACTATTTTCAGCGCCCCGGAGGTGAGGTGGCCCCGGGAGAGTGCCCCGAGGTGGCCGCGCAGCCCTTTGGAGGTGCGCGAAAATGCACTCTCGTAAAAATCGTCAATATATCCGGCCAGCCCTCCGCTAAGCGCCGCGATCACCGGACCGGCCGAGCAGCTTCCTCCGGAGAGCAGAGCCCCCGCCGCGCAGCCCGCGGTGGTACCCGCCACCGCGACCGGGCCTTCCCGCAAACTCACGCTCCGCCCGTCTTTCGCGGTGCGTTGCCAGGAGGACGCGGACCGCCGGGAAAGCAGTTTCTCAGCGGCACGCGCGGCGGCGTATCCGGCCAGGGCGGCAGCGCCCAGGCGCACCTGGTTCCTCCAGAAAGCAGAAAGGGTCATGCACCCATGGTACCGTTACTGCCCTGCCGGGGCCTGCCCACCTTCGGGAGCTTGCCCGCCGTCCGCGGGTGCGGGTGCCGGCGCGGGAGCCTGTTCGGGCTGCGGAGCCGGGGCAGGTTGCGCGGGCGCGGGCCCGGAAGCGCTCTGGCGCTCCCCAATTGCGCTATCTGCCCCCGGTGCTACCCCGAGGTGCACGTGCCGTTCATGTAGTTCAGCGGCCACCGCCATGGGAATATTGACATCGCCGAGCGCGGTTTGTGCCGAATCCACCGTGGAGCCGGCTTTGGCCGAGCGCACGGCTCCCAGCACGGAGTTTCCATCAGTCCCCGCGCCCACCGCTACCGCCGGGCCACGCCCGGCCATGGCCGCGAAGGCCGCCTGGTAGGTATCCGCGATATGCGGAGAGGTGGTTTCCTTCTCTGCGGGCGCCGGTGCGGCTTCCGCCGGATCAGCGGTGATAAAAACAACCACCTCGGCGGCTTCGCTCGGAGCAACCGCCACATCAATGAGCTTATTTTCCGGAGAGGTGAGAAGCGTGATGAGCGTCGTCGCCCCCGCATCTTCCGGCGCGGAACGCACCACGGTATCCACGGCCGCACCGAGAATCGCGTCCGCGGAACCGCCCGCGGGCAGATCCTTGACGTATGAACCGAGGTTACCGGAAAGCGTGGAACGGTACGTGGCATATTCGGTATCGGTGAAAGCCGGGGCCAGGGTGATTTCCCCGGTAATACGCGCCCCGGCAGCGGTCAGGCTCTGCCGGGTTTTCTCCACGACAGCCCCGTCTGCCCCGGCCGCCGCCACGATAGCAACGCGCCGGTTCGTCAGCGTTCCAGCATTGAGTTGTTCGCCGGCACCGAGCAGCGCCGTCGACGCCGCATCGAGCTGCGCCCCGCGTTGATCAAGCTCCACGCGCATCTTATCGCGCGATTCGCGCAGGGAATCCACCTGGCCGGTCAGCCCGTGCGCAATGGAATTTTGCAGCGGGCCGGCCCCGAGAATCACTCCGATGGCCAGCGCCAAAAACACCGAGACCAGGGAAACGAGATGATACCTAAAATCAACCATCAGCTAACTTTCCTAGAAGAGATTACGGAACCACTCGGCGAGATCCCCGAGGCGAGTGGTGAGCACGGACAGGAAGGTTTGGCCCGCACCGGTAACGGCCAGGGCCGCGAAGAGCGCAAAAACTCCCGCGAGAATCAGGGCAACCAGCATCCAATTGGAAATCGAGGAGCGGTAGAGGCGCGAGACGCCCTTCGCGTCAATGAGTTTGCCGCCCACCACCAGGCGAGTGAGGAAGGTCGAGGCCATTCCCGCCCGGCCCTTATCGAGGAATTCCAGAATCGTATTGTGGGTACCCACCGCCACAATGAGCTTGGCGCCTTTGGAATCAGCCAGCAGCATGGCAACATCTTCGGAGGTGCCGGTGGCCGGGAAGACCACGTGATCCACACCCAAATCCTCCACGCGTTTCTTGCCGGGGGCGCGCCCATCCCGGTAGGCATGCACCACCACTTCGGCGCCGCAGCGCAGCGCTTTATCGGATACCGAATCCATATCGCCGACGATAATATCCGGGGTGTAACCCAGTTCCAGGAGGGCATCCGCCCCGCCGTCCACCCCGATCATAAGGGGCCGGTTCTCCCGAATATAGGGGCGCAGGGCGCGCAGGTCTTCCCGGTAGTCGTAGCCGCGCACCACCACGAGCACGTGGCGATGCTCCATGGACGTGCGAATATCGGGGATCCCCACCCCGTCCAGGATGAGACCCTGTTCTTCGTTGAGATATTCGAGGGTATTGGCGGCGAAAGCACGCAGTTGCACGGTCATGCCGGCGCGGGCTGCCTCGCTATCGCGGGCAATGCTCTGCGCAGTTTGCAAGGTACCTTCGGCAATAACGCGCCCGCCGGCCACCACGCGGGCCCCGTCGATATCGACCCACTGGCCTTCGGGTATATCCATAATTTCCAGGCCAAGGTCATCAATAAGCGGGATACCGGCTTCTTCCAGGATCGCGGGGCCGAGGTTCGGGTAGCGCCCCGAGATGGATTTCGCGGCATTGAGCACGGCAACGGGTTGCGCGGCCACCAGGTTTTCCGCGGCGACCCGATCCAGATCCGTGTGGTTAATAATCGCTACATCGCCGGCTTGGAGACGACGAGTGAGATTCTTGGTGCGCGCGTCCACCCGGGCCGGACCGGCCAGGGTTCCTTCCGCAACGACCTTCTTTTTTCGCCATAACTTCGATGCCACAAGCTTTATAGTGCCACATTCGCGGCCTTAAGTAGCTCAGCTGCGTGCGCGCGTGCCACATCGGTATCGCTTCCGGAGAGCATGCGCGCCAGTTCGGCTTCGCGTTCTGGCCCGCTAACGTCACGTAGTTCGGTGCGCGCGGCACTTTCTTCGAGTTGTTTCACGACGACGAGTTGGTGCTCGGCACAGGCCGCGACTTGGGCCAGGTGCGTGACCACAATAACCTGGGCACTTCCGACCAGTTTTGCCAGTCTTTTCCCGACGGCGCTGGCGGCACGGCCGCCAATCCCGGCATCCACCTCATCGAAAAGGAACGTGTGACCCTGCTGGGCGCGCCGGGCCGCCAATCCCACTTCCAGGGCGAGCATGACACGCGAGAGTTCCCCGCCCGACGCACCGGAGGCAAGCGGGGCGAGTGGCGCGCCGCGGTGGGCGGCCAGCAAAAAAGTGACGGAATCCGCACCGTTAGCTCCGGGTTCCGCGGCTTCAACCTGAACGGTGAAGTGCGCATCGGGCAGGGAAAGTTCGGGAAGTTCCGCTTCCACCGCGCGGGCCAGTTCGCTTCCGGCGGCGGTGCGGGCCTCCCGCAGGGCCGCGCCCGCCTCTTCCATGGCAGCGTGGGCCTGAGAGAGTTCTTTTTCGAGCCGTTCTAAGGTGGCGGCCGGGTCATCAAGCTGCTCCAAGCCCGCGCGCGCTTCAGCTGCGGCCCGCAGGATTTCTTCGCCGCTCATCCCCAGGTTTTTACGTAACCCCGCCAGCTCGGAGCGGCGCGAATAGATAGTGGAGAGCTCATCAGGTTGGGCCTGGGTACCGCGGGCCAGTTCCGCAATATCCGCGTGAATATCGGTGATATCCGCTTCGGCGCTTTCCAGGCGTTCGCGGAGCTCCTCGAGCTGGGCGTTCGGCATATCAGAACCGCTTAGTTCAAGGACGTGCTCGAGTTGCGCCAACGCCACGCCCAGGGCGGATATAGCACCGGCCTCGGTATCATTCCCGCTGAGGGCTTCGGCGGCAGCCGAGTAGGCCCCGTACATTTCCACCGCGTTTTCCAGAATCCGGGCGCGCGCCCGCAGGGCTTCTTCTTCTCCGGGCTGAGGATTGACCGCCTCGACTTTGTCAAGCAAAGCGCGGTACGCCAAACGTTGCTGGGCGGCGCGCTGCGCCCCGGCCTGAAACACATCGCGAGCCTCGCGTGCTGCACCGTAGTTTTTCCAGGCCTGCTCCCAGGTAGCTTTTGCCCGCGTGATGGTGTCGCCCCCGAATTCATCAACCGCGGCACGCTGCTGGCTGGGGTTACCTAAACGGATCTGATCGGATTGACCGTGCACGGTCACAAGCTCCGCCGCGATATCGGTGAGAACCGCAGTGGGCACCGAACGGCCCCCCACAAAAGCGCGGGAGCGGCCTTTGGCGGGGATATGCCGGGCAATAATAACGGCGGCGGTATCGCCCTCAACATCGTAGCGGCCACCGGCCTCGGTGATACGGTCCAGGAGCGGGGAGGAAGCATCCACGAGGAAGGTTCCTTCCACTTCCGCCTGGGTTGCTCCGGCCCGCACCCGGGCCGGATTGGCTTTCGCACCCAAAAGCAGGGTAAGGGAGGTAACCGCCATGGTTTTTCCGGCCCCGGTTTCCCCGGTGAGGGCTGTCAGCCCGCGCCCCAGATTGAGTTCGGCTTCCGCGATCACGCCGAGATTGCGGATGCGTACCTGTTCGATCATTCGCGCACCTCACGCTCGCGCCAGCCGCGCACCGGCAGGTGGAAGCGTGCCACCAGCCGCCCGGAGAAGGGTGTTTCATTCAGCCGGGCAAGCTTGACGGGCCGCTCTCCCCGCACCGCGGTAATAACAGTTCCTTCGGGCGCAACAAGCCGGCGCCGCGAATCGCAGGACACCATGGCCTCATCGCGCAAAACCCGAACTTCTAAGGTGGAGTACGGGCTGACCACGAGCGGGCGGGTGAAAAGCGCGTGGGCTGCCACCGGGGTGAGCAGGAGTGCTTCCACGCTTGGCCACACCACCGGGCCGCCGGCTGAAAAATTATAGGCGGTGGAACCGGTGGGTGTGGAGAGGAGGACCGCATCAGCTTTGAAAGCGGAAATTTCGCGGCCGTCCACCCCGATGGACGTTTCGATAAGGCGGGAGTTAAAAGCTTTTTCTACTGATACTTCGTTGAGGGCCCACTGCACGATGCACGAGCCATCCGGGCGTTGCACATGCACATCAATGGTCATGCGTTCGGAAATAACCCAATCCCGCGCGGCGATACGTTCCACCACCGCGGGTAGTTCATCGGGTTGCGCTTCGGACAGGAATCCCATATGCCCGTAGTTGATGCCGAGGATAGGCACATCGGTGCTGCGCCCCAGCTCCGCGCCGCGCAAAATCGTGCCGTCCCCACCCATAACGAGGATGAGATCCGCATCGCGGGCCCCCGCCAGCGTTTCGCTGGTATCCACCTGTATTCCGCGTTCTTCCAGGGCGACAATCGCATCGTGAGCGGCACGTTCCATCTGCGGTGGTAACGTGCGATTGACGACCAGGGCGACTTTTGGTTGTGCCATCGAATGCCTCCCCTCTCTTCAGGTATCCTACCCGCTACCGCGCGGGCCGTCCCTGCCCGGCCGGCCCGGCTGCCACCGCCGCCCGCACGCTTTCCTCGAGGTTCTCTCCGAGCAGATCTGCGGCATTTTTCTTCATGTAGAGGAAGTATTCAACGTTACCGGCCGGCCCGGGCAAGGGCGAGGGCGCGACTGCTTGGATGGCTAGCCCGGCGGCGCGGGCGGAAAGGGCGACGTCGCATACCGCCTCCACGTGGTACTCCGGATCACGAACCACGCCGTGCGAACCGATCTTCTCCCGGCCCACCTCAAATTGCGGTTTGACCATGAGCAAAAAATCGGCCCGTGGCGAACTCGCGGCAGCAAGGGGTGCGACTAGCAGTCGCAAAGAAATGAAGGAGAGGTCTCCCACGACCAGATCGGGCGCGGGGGCAACCGCCGCGGGATCCAGGGTGCGCACATTCGTGCGTTCGAGCACGGTGACGCGGGGGTCTTCGCGGAGTTTCCAGGCGAGCTGGCCGTAGCCAACATCCACGGCGACCACGTGGGCGGCGCCGCGCCGCAGCAGCACATCGGTGAATCCGCCCGTGGACGCACCCGCATCCAGGGCCCGGACGCCTTCCACTCGCGGGCCGGCTTCCCCGAGGTAATCAAGAGCACCGAGGAGTTTATATGCCCCGCGGGATACGTAACGATCCCGGGCGGCTTCTTTAACAAGAAGTGCCTGAGCCGGGTCCATTTGGCGGGCGGGTTTCGTAACCTCAGCGCCGTCCAGGAATACTTGGCCTTCGCGGATGAGCACCGCGGCATCCTGGCGGGAGCGCGCGAGTCCGCGCCGCACAAGTTCCGCGTCAACGCGCCGTAAACGCCCCATAGCCGAGCACCTTTCTGGTTTAAACCCGCGCCCGGGAGAGGCGCCGGCCCAATTCGGCGTGAATCGCCTCCAATTGTTCAATCTGTTCGGGCAGGTCGAGCTCGGTGAGCTGATCCAGGGCTGCCTCGATATTGAGTGGTGCGCTCGGAAGCGGTGCCGCCGGCCCGGGCGCACCTGGCCCAGCAGCCCTCGACGCGGGAACCGCCGGCCGGGGAACCGCGCCTTTATCCTGCTTCGTCATCGCTGCTCCACCGTGATGTCCTCGAGAACAAGGGTCTCCCCCATACCGCGATCCCGTACCTCCCATACCGCGTGCACCGCAGCCCGGTAGGTATCCAGACCCAGGTGTAGCCCGCGTCCATCGGAGGTGACCAGGCGGGCCGCTGCGCCGTCGTTCCCTTCTTCAACCTGCGCCCAGGATCCGCCGGCCACCCAGCGTTCGCCTTCCCGGTGAATATTCGGGTAATCCTCGTTGAGGACGCGCAGGTCATCACCGAGGTAATCGGGGCGTTCGTCCGGGGCGGCGAGCATGATATCGCGCGCGGCGCTCACGCCGGTGAGCACGTGGAGGCTGGGAATGCCGGCGGCGCGCGCTCCGCGAATATCGGTATTGAGGCGGTCGCCGATAGCGAGGGGATGGGTGGAACCGAGCATTTCCATCCCGATGGCGAAAATCGCCGGATCGGGTTTGCCCGCGGACAGTGGGCTCACCCCGGTGGCATTGACAACCGCGGCCACGAGCGAACCGCAGCCGACCATAAATCCGCGTTCCATGGGGAGGGTGGCGTCCAGGTTCGTGGCGACGAAAAGCGCTCCGCGTCGGATGGCCAGGGCGACTTCCGAGAGCGCCGCCCAGTCAATGGTCGGGTAGAAGCCCATGATGACCACGTCCGGGTTATCGTCGGCCGATGCGACGGGGACAAGCTCGGTCTCGCTCACCGCGCGATGCAGGCCATTACCCCCGATAACGAGGGCTTTTGCTCCAGCAGGCACCTGCGCGGCAGCCAGACGAGTGCTGGCCATCGCGGAGGTGAGCACCGTTGAAGCCGGGGCTGAGATTCCGACGGTTGCGAGGTGCGCGGCGACTTCTTCCTGGGTGCGCGAGGCGTTATTAGTGAGGAAGAGCGGGTGCATTCCGGCCGCTATGGCGCGCGCGTATGCATCGGCGGCGTTCGGGGCCGGATCGGTGCCGAGGTAGAGGACGCCGTCCAGATCGAAAATTGCGCCGTCGAAATGGGATACCAGGCTCGCCATTACTCTTCTTCCGACTCCTGCTCGGACTCCTGCTCCGATGTCGCCTCAGAATCCGCACCGGTCTCAGCTTCAGCTTCGTGCGCAGATTCAGCTCCGGCCTGGGCTTCGGCATCAACTTCGTGCGCCGGTTCCGTTTCCGGTGCTACGTCAGCTTCCGGTGCTACATTCGCATCCGCATCGGCTTCGGCCTCAACCTCGGATTCGGGCGCCGTTTCAGGCTCGGATTCAGGCTCGGATTCAGGCGCCACTTCGGACTCCGCTTCAGGATCCGCTTCCTCCGCGGTGAAAAGTTCGACTTCACCTTCCGCGTTGTAGACGGGGTTCCAGCGGGCGCGCAGCTCTTCAGCTTCCGCCTCACGCCCAAGTTCTTCGAGGCGATCCGCCTTGATGAGCTCAACACGGGCCCGCAATTCCTCGTCGAGGTTCTCGACCTTGATTTTCTCGAGGACAGCCAAGCCAGCCTCAGAATCACCGGCATCCGCGCGGGCCCCGGAAGTCACCAGCGCCAATTCGAGCGTGGTGGCGGTATTGAGCCGCTTGAGCGGAATCTCAGCAATAAAAGCGAGGGCCTTTTCGGGCCGGCCTAACCCGCGTTCCGAATCAGCCTCGAGGGCCACATGCGAATAATCATCGGTCATGCGCCGGTAGGTACGCAGCTCACGCAAAGCCTCGGAGTACCGCCCGGTCAGGTAGGAGGTCAATCCCAGCGCCTCACGCACAATATCGATGCGCGCGGCGTGCCGGTAGGCCGCTTTCGCGTGTTCGTAGGCCAGCTCAGGATTCTGATCCATCATGGAACCGGCATAAACGAGGTGCCGCGCCACGTTTTCGGAAACCGCCGGCGCGAGCACCTTGAGCTTGCGCCGCGATTCCGCCGCGAGATCCTGCGCATTGACCGTTTCGGGAATGAAAGGATCCTTCACACCGCCGCGGCTGCGCCGATCATCACGCCGACGCTTATCTTCCTCGCGGTATCTACCGCGTTCTTCGTGCCGCCGGTCCTCACGGCGATAGTTATCGCGACGCTGACCATCGCGCCGATGGTCGGCACGCCGGCGTTCGTCCCGCTCAAAGCGCGGCTTGTCATCATAGTGGTCGCGGCGCCCGTAGCTGCTGTTTTCGCGTACCTCGTGTTCTTCGGTACGACGACGATCCTCACGGTCGGGGCGCTCATTGAAACGATTATCGCGCCGGCCCCCGAATCGCTTGTCCTGGCCTCGGCGGTTATCACGCCATTGGCCACCGCGTCCTCCGCGCCGGTCTTGACGGTCGTAGCGGCTGTCGCCGCCGCTCTCCCAGGATCCGCGCGATTGGCGTGAATCGCCTGAGTCCTGATCGTTCCAATCGCGCCGGTACCCGCGGTGGTCATCGCGGTCGCGGCGATTATGGAATCCACCCTTGTAGCCTCGTTCATCGCGGCCGTCCTGGAAATCACCACGCCGATTCCACGAAGAACGCCGGTTTCCACCGTTGCGCTCATCGCGAGATTCCCGTGATTCCCACGAGTCGCGGTCGCGGCCATAGCCACGGCCCCCACGCCGGTCGTTGTTATGACGGTTCCAGTTTCCTTCACGGTTATCCCGACGCCGTGAACCTCCGCGGCGGTCATTCCAAGCTTCGCGGGGATCGCTCCAAGCGCGTCCCTCACCGCCTTCTCCGGATTCATGCTGCGAGGGTTCGCGCCGTTGCCGTGCGGACCTCCATTGTCCTTTCGGACGGTCGTCTTCGGAGCGTTCTTCGCTCCATTCTTCGTGGTCAGACATTTCATTCCTCGCAGTTCGATTGTAAAGAATCACGATGCTGTGCTTATTTTAGGCCGACTCCAGCTCGGCCGCGCGCTGAGCAGTAAATTTTGGCGCGCAGAGATTAAAAAGATGTGGGGTGTGTTCTATGCCCTAACAGATAAGACATAAACACACCCCACACACTACAAAAACATGGCGGCAGTGACCTACTCTCCCACACCCCACCGAGTGCAGTACCATCAGCGCAAACAACCTTAGCTACCGGGTTC